>NZ_JBTYKD010000376.1:0-24964 GCF_054880495.1 Nostoc sp. | reverse complement strand
GCTTTCAGAGCAGGGCTACGTGGTGTTTGGCAGTAAGTCCGGTTTTGGTGCCCAATTCAACCTCTCCACCCTCAACGGCACTAACGGCTTTGCCATCAACACCATCAGTAGTAATGAATATAACTTATTAGGCTTCTCTGTCAGCAGTGCGGGAGACATCAACAGCGACGGCATCGCTGACCTCATTATCGGGGCATATAGTGCCTCCCCCAACGGCGATAGATCAGGGCAGAGCTACGTGGTGTTTGGCAGCAAGGGGGGTTTTGATGCCAGCGTCAACGTCTCCACCCTCAACGGCACTAACGGCTTTGCCATCAACGGCATCAATGTAAATGACTGCTCAGGCTCCTCTGTCAGCAATGCGGGAGACATCAACGGCGACGGCATCGCTGACCTGATTATCGGGGCACCAAATGCCTCCCCCAACGGTGCCTATTCTGGGCAGAGCTACGTGGTGTTTGGCAGCAAGTCCGGTTTTGGTGCCCAACTCAACCTCTCCACCCTCAACGACACTAACGGCTTTGCCATCAACGGCATCAATGCAAAAGACGAATCAGGCACCTCTGTGAGCAGTGCGGGAGACATCAACGGCGACGGTTTTGACGACCTGATTATCGGGGCACCAGATGCCGGCACCAAATCAGGGCAGAGCTACGTGCTGTTTGGGGGGAAGAATGTAGCTAGTGGCAGCACAATTATTAACCTGACGGGAAGTGCTGGTATAGATACTCTTGTAGGCACAATTGGCAACAACATCATCGATGGCAAAGCTGGTAACGACAAGCTCACTGGTAATGGTGGTCAAGATAAATTTATCTTCCACCCTGGCGATGGCATCGACACCATCACCGACTTTGCCGGCGTCGGCATTGGCACAAAACCTTCACCGCCGGTAATTGCCGAGGTGGATACCTTGGATTTTACAGGTTCGGGATTGACTGCTAAAAATCTGCAATTAACTCAAAATGGCAAGAATCTAGAAGTCACTTTTGAAGATACAAGCAACACCAAAGTCATCCTGCAAAACTTTCAACTAGAAAACTTGGATAATTTACCCGCATCGTATAAGAGACCACCTATCGGCAATATCCTGTTTGATGGACAGACCAGCATCGCTGACAGTTTTGATGTCTTCGATGCCAACTCCACTCAAACTAATTTGTTTAACAAGAACACTGTGACTTTCCTAAATGACCTTAACAATAACATCACGAGTTTTTACGACTCCAATGATGTGATTAATGGTCAGGGAGGTGATGACATCATCGACGGTAAGGGTGGCAATGATTTGCTGCGGGGTGATACTGGTAATGATACCCTCATCGGTGGTACGGGTAATGATACTCTGGTTGGCGGTGCTGGTAATGACGTACTCACTGGTGGTGCGGGTGCTGACAGATTCCTTTACAACACCAGTGCTGCTTTTAACGGCGCTGCTATTGGTGTAGATACGATTAGTGACTTCAACAGTTCTGAAGCTGATAAAATTGTACTGGATAAGACTACCTTTAGCGCGATCGCCTCTGTTGCGGGAAATGGTTTCAGTAAGAAGAGTGATTTTCAAGTCACTAATTTAGGCCAAGCCAGCACAGCGAAAATTGTCTACAACCCTGTGAGTGGGCAATTGTTCTACAACGAAAATGGCAGTGCGCCTGGTTTCGGGAGTGGCGGTTTGTTTGCGACTCTAACTGGTGCGCCAAATCTCACGGCATCTGATTTTATCATCCAAGCGTAATTCATTTGGAACAGCAAACTTTAATACCATTTTACACAAACCCTGATACATACAGATTTATCGTCAGGGCACTTCAGGCAATAGATTAGATAATGATAAATGACGATTTATGAAAACAGTCAAAAATTCATCATTCATCATCAAGACTTTGAATTTATTTATATTTGACTAGCTTTGTGTAGATTAGTATTGGAGATTATTTGCACATTTGCAATGTGCGGCGATCGCTAGCAGTGATAGAATTTAATCGGTAAAAGTCTTGCAGAGCCACCGAGTAAGCATAACTGCTTGATTCGTCTTCACCGACTTTAGGCAATCTACTGCTTGTGGCTACCTGATTCGACTGATTAGAACTAGCTTCATTTGCTGAACCATTAACCGTCATCGCCAACTCTCCTGATGGGTTGAGTGTACCCTGAAAACAATTAAACTCTGATTGCGGCATATACAATACACCTGTTACCTTCTCCTGCTGCTTTTGAAATATGATGTAAGCTTGACCAAGCTGGTTTGGTTTTGGGGATTGACCATAGAGATAAACCCCATCTTTTTCAGGAAAATTCGTTTCTGGTAAAACTCCCGCGCCTTTTGTCGCTCCCTGAGAACCTGGAACCAGCGCGGTGGTTGTAGTTTGTGTTTTTCCGATCTTATGGCCAAAAAGCTCTCTATCTCCAGAAGCGGCATTAAGTTGACTTCTCTGGTCTCGAACTCTTCTTAGCTGCGACAGAAGAGAGGGTTCGGAGCTTTTCTCAATTTGAGGCGATGATAATCGAGAATTTGTAAATGATACTACTTGAGTTTGCTTGCCTATAAAGCCCAAACCGAGAAGTAAGCCTAACCCGGCGAGGGAAATTCCCCACTGACGGGGAGATAATAATTGATGAAGGTTGTTAAGCACCCTACTTCTCCTGTTAAAAAACTAACTAAGTTCTCTATAACTTACTTAAACTATAACCAAGTCTTAATTGTCAAAGACTCTGTTAACGACTTAATATTACTATTGTCCAAAAAATAAAACTGTCAAAAAATAAAGTTTTTATTTAACTTACAGCGCTTCTCAGTTGAGTGCAATACAGACCTAACAAGAACAGCCCCTTCCCTACTAGCATTGGGAAGTAATATTCAAAGCCTCTCTCCTTTTAGGAGAGAGGTCAAAGTCTATTGCATACAAACGAGAAACGCTATATTTTTCCTGGTTTTCAGCAGAAAAAAATCGCCTCCTGAATTCAGGAGGCGCATTACCAAAATAGTGTAGAGACGCGAAATTCCGCGTCTCTGGTTTTATTAGCTAGCAACGTATTCTTGGACATTGGCACGACGGCGACGCAGATGAGCCAAAGCTTGATGCTCTAACTGACGGACGCGTTCACGGCTGAGACTTAATCTCTCACCCACTTTCGCCAATGACATTTCATTACCATCTTCTAAACCAAAGCGTAAGGCTACAACTTCTCGCTGTTGCGGGGTTAGTTCTGCTAGTAGGTTGTTCAAATCTTGGCGTAAGAATTCCTGGTTGGTGTAATACTCTGGTGATGGTCCATCATCTTCGAGCATTTCTTGCAACTCAGTATCCTGGTTCTCACCAACTCGCACATCCAAAGACACTGGTTGACGCGCCATATTCAAATACTCGCGGATCTGAGCAGGTTCTAGTTCCAGTTCTTTGGCAATTTCGGCTGGAGTCGGCGATCGCCCCAAAGTTTGAGCCAACTCGCGCTGCACTTTTTTGATTTTGTTCAGTTTCTCGGTAATATGGATCGGTAAGCGGATAGTACGACCTTGTTGGGCGATCGCGCGGGTAATCGCTTGCCGAATCCACCAGTAAGCATAGGTTGAAAACTTATAACCCCTGGTTGGGTCAAATTTCTCCACACCCCGCTCTAATCCTAGTGTTCCTTCCTGAATTAAATCCAGAAACTCCATATTCCGCTTTTGGTACTTCTTGGCAATAGCAACCACCAAGCGCAAATTCGCTTCGATCATTTTTTGCTTTGCCCGCTTACCTTGCGTCACCGTTTGTTGAACCTCGGTTTCAGATTGTTCAACTTTGTCAGCCCACTCTGACATATTCGGCTCGCGTTGCAGTTTCTTCGCCAAAGCCTCCTTGGCGTCGATCAGCGTCATCATTTGTTGCACCTGCTTCCCAAAGACAATTTCTTGTTCGCGGGTTAGCAGTGGCACACGACCAATTTCCCGCAGATAGGTTCGCACCATATCAACCGTGAATTTGGTGTTGAGGTTTTCCGTTTGGGTGTTGACAGTAGGCATTGGTGCGTTATCCTCTACTCCGTAAACACAATGTATATTTTCTTGCTAAAATCGATTGGGATAAAGTAGTACATCTATCAGAAAATATCGCGATATACTAAAAGCAATTATCAATTGATACAGCTGTTGTTAAGACGTAAACCCCTAATGATCGGTTCCCCTAGCTTCCCTAAATTTTCAATCTTTTATAATCACACTGGTTGTTTTTGAGAATTCTTCTTTTGGGCAGTTACTGATAGCATTTGGTAAATCCGAAGTCGGTATGAGTTCCACTTAGCTTTATAATACGATAAATCAGGCAGATAGTAAAGTATCTTCAGATAAAGCTTATAATTATAATTCAAAAGCGGTCATTTGAGAAAAAAAATTAAACTTCCTTGAAATTACTTACTACATCTATGTTGACGCGAAAAGCCCCTCTTCTGTTGCTAAAACCTAGCGGGATAACCGAACTTAATTTGCTGTGACGATGGAGGGATGTCACGAATTGGGCATTGGGCACTTGTACTGATTTGTACTGAGCGACGCGTTGCCCTGAGCTTTGCCTTACTCCACAGGAGTTGCAAGCTACGCGTAGCGTCTCGTAGAGAAGGGTCGAAGTAGCGTTGTCGTTGGCGTAGCCTAAGAAGAGAAGTATTGGACATTGGTTAGGACTCATCATTTAACCAAGGACAAATGACCAACGACTAATGACAAATAACTATCTAGAATCCCAGGTCAGCTTTGGCTAGTTCAGCTGCAGCGAATACTTCTGCGTCAGGTTTTTCTTCCCAGGCTGGCTCACCAATTTCTTCGTAAAAAGTTGCATCGTAAGGACGAGTACGCACTACTACTGGCATCGGAACGGCGTGACCCAATATTAAAGCTTGTTGCTTCGAGTCTAACTTTGCCAACACCGATCGCAGTCCACTACCACCAGATACACCCGTGAAAATCGCGTCAATGTCTTTTTCATCATTCAGCAAAGCGGTAATGCGAGTCCCAATCTGGGACATAACTTCATTATCTATGCCTGATGGACGTTGATCAACTACCAAAAGTGTGACAAAATATTTCCGCAGTTCACGGGCAATAGTCCCAAAGATAGTACTTTGTACCACTCCTGGGTCAAGGAAACGGTGCGCCTCTTCAATGGTAATCATTAATGGCGTGGGGCGATCGCAAGGATTTTTGCTCTGTAAAAATTTATCGGCTTTTTTGACGTAATGCTCGTGAATACGTCGGGTGATCATATTTGTCACCAACATATAAGAGAGCATATTAGACTGGGAACCAAATTCGATCACAACATTCTTCCCAGATTCCAGGCACTGGACAATTTTACTAATGTAATTCTGGGGGCAAACCGCTCGCATATACTTCAAGCTATCCATCCGCAATAGTTTGCGCTGCAATGCCATAATCGAGCCTTTATGTCCGCGCTTCTCGTCGCAGAACATCTCAATTTCTTCGTTAGTCATATTCAGCAATTGGACAATCCAAGACTTGCCAAACTCGCTATATAAAATATTGGCGTTATCTAAGGCTGCATCAGAGAGTCCTAAATCTCGACTACATAACTTAATATCTTCAACTTCTATTTGCTCGTAACTCAGATAGAGTTCTTGAGCATCACGCACACCCCGACGCTTTGTCGATTCTGGGTCGAGGGTGTAAACTTCCACCTTACTAGGAAAAAGTTGCTTTAAACCCTTAACAGTACTGACGTTTTTACCTTCTGCAACAGCTTCCCAGCCATACTCAGAGTGCATATCAAAAATCAAATTTACTGCCGCATTTTTACGGATAACGCCAGCTAAAATTAGCCGTGTTAGAAAGGATTTACCAGTACCAGATTTCCCAAAAATCCCATTACTCCGTTCCACAAAGCGATTTAAATCGATGCAAACGGGCACATCCATATCTAAAGGTTTGCCGATGGAAAAATTGCGCCTTTGGGGGTCATCTTCCCAGCCAAATACGCGGCGAAAATCGTCAACACTTGCATCGTAAACTTGACTAAAGTGGCTAGGAATAGTTTTAACAGGTAACAATTCCATCGTCGTGCTAGTTTGTGGCACAAATGAAGCCAAACCTGTCATCGATGGGAGGAAAGGATTTGCTGATTTGCCATTTGTTGGAGAGAAAGATTCTTCAGATTCGGGAGTAAACATCAACATCGGCGCGAGGTTGATAGTACCATAAGTACCACTTCCGGCTAAAACATCTCGTAAAAAAGTGTCTTCCCAATTGGGGGGATTAGCAGTAATTCGGGCATTAGCAGCACCTAATGCTACATCTGTCAGCATACAAAAAAAACGCGAGCGCATCCCTTGGACAACGAGGAACTTACCCACCCGCATATCTTCCACAGAAATGTCAGGATGCAATCGTACTTCTAAACCTTCAGTTAGAGAACCTTGAATTACCGAACCTAATGGCTGTGCCGAATTCATCTAATTAGTTACATCATTGTTGGTGCTATCTCTTATGTTGAATTGTAATTGCATAGGGCAAAAGTTGCGAATTTGTTAGGAGTTAGGAGTTAGGAATGATAATTAATGCCCAATGCCCAATACTTCTCTACGAGAGGCTGCGCCAACGGCTTCGCTCAGTACAAGTCAGTACAAGTGCCCAATGCCCTATTACCCATTACCTAATCAATTTGAATCGAAGTTGGCGCACTCCCTGTTGATGGAGTGGTCATAATTAATGGTTTGCGGAATTGGGTGTAAAGGCGATCGCGCCAGGTGAAGAATGGTGCATAATCTATATTCTCTGTAAAGATTGGCAATCCTTTACCTCTAATAGAAGCTGGTAAATCCAGATAGGAACCAGAGGGGAACTTGAGCAATATCGATAAACCCGCCACTGCCAAGTCAGCTAAAGTCGGCTCATCTCCTGTTAAATAAGGGCTATCTGCCAGTAACAATGTTAAAGCTTCCAAGTCTTGTTTTAAGGAGGCGATCGCAGACTGAATCACATCTGGGCTATAACCTACCCCAAAACCCAACAGTGTCAGGAAGTCACTAGGTACTCCTTCAACCAGACTTTTAAATATATCTGGTGTTGAGGTGGGTAATAAAGACTTGCGGAAATTTTGATCTTGACTTATTGCCGCAAATAGTGCTTTGCGACCTTTGATGCCTATAGATTCATCCGCCCATTCTTCTATTAATAAAGTTAAACCCCGTTTTTTGGGATCTTGCGGTATTATGGGGCGATCGGGATACTCTAAGTCTAAATACTTAGCTATTTCCGTAGAATCCGCAATATATCTATTCCGATCCTTTAATACTGGGACTTGTTTTTGACCAGTCAGCCGGAACAGTTCTACCTGTCCAATCCCAGGCGTAACCTCTATTTTGCGGTAATCTAGTCCTTTAAAATCTAGAATTAGGCGCACTTTCTCTGAGTATTGAGATAGTTCCCATTGGTATAATTCAATCATCGTGTATACCTTGTAACTGGTCAAATTCTTAACTTTACAATTGTATCTTTAGTTAAAGTAATTTTTATTCACATTAGTTGCTTAGTTGTCTATTTAATTAACCTTAGGGTTTAACTGATTTTTAGCAAGATTAAACAGTACCTGAAAAGAATGCTTTTTAGGTAGGGGCAATACCCGGTGGTCAGCTAAAGCTACATGAATTGCCACTACCGCGTGTAGTTTTGCGTAAGTCTTAAAGTAGAATCTTTCTCAAAAATTCTTGTAACTCATAACTTGTAGATGTCAGATTTTCCCACTTTCTTAGAGTTGATGCTAGACCAACTGAGACTTTATTAACTCTTTTTGGTGTGAGCAAGAAAATTTGCTCAATTTAGATAAAATGTATGCTAGATATATTTCATACTTGTAAGCGTAAGCCAAAGTTGAATATTTTGCATCATCAGCACAAAATCTGCTGATAAAAAATCTTACTTCCCTCTCGGTTAGATTTTGTGCATAGCAAAATGTTATAAATCTTTATGTAATGTGTGGACAAAAAAACAAACAAAATTTATGAAGACAAATTACAGCAAATTACTGACCGCCTTAGCAGGCATAGCGGGATTTACTAGTTTTAGCGTTCTCATTACTTTACCATCTGATGCAAAAGAGGCACTAAATCCTAACCCCAGTATTTTCAACGAAGCCCCCTATAACCAGGGACAAAGCCTTCAAGCAAACGGTCAATACACACCTGCTGAGGCTGCTTCCGAAATCGAAAAGGGCAATACCAAACGCCAAGAAGTAGCACAGAATAGTGGTGGAACGCTAAATCCCAAACCAAGTATTTTTAACGAGCCTCCCTATAACCGTGGTGGTAATGTTACACCTAGTGAACCTGCACGCCGTACCCCACGCACTATCCCGGAAGCTCAACCCAGCACATCGCCAACACAAGTACCATCTACGGAGACACCGACTCCAACTCCACCAGGTCCAGGGGCAAGTGACAATCAAGGCAAAAACTTGTTAGCGTTGGCAGAGTCAAACGCTTCTTTTACCACCTTAACTAAGGCTTTGAAAGCAGCAGGATTGACCGGAACTTTGCAGGGTAAAGATAACTTAACTATTTTTGCACCCACTAATGCAGCTTTTGCTAAATTGCCACCAGATGCTTTGCAAGAATTGTTAAAACCAGCTAACAAAGAAGTATTGATCAAAATCTTAACTTACCATGTAGTACCTGGTAAGGTATTGTCCAGTGATTTGAAGTCTGGCGAAGTTAAAAGCCTTGAAGGCGGCACAATCAACGTTAAAGTTGATCCTGCTACCGGTGTAACTGTCAATGATGCAAAAGTGACACAGGCAGATATCACAGGCACTAACGGTGTAATCCACGCAATTGATCAGGTGATTTTACCTCCAGACTTGTAGTTTTTATGTATCAGTACAACCGGAAATAGAACTAGGTTAACATAAAGTATTAATACGTAAAAATCCCGTTCAGATGTTAATTTTGGACGGTTTTTTTGTAGAAACAGTGAGTTGAATTGCTGACTCCGCTAACTGACTTTTCAGCGGATATGGAAAACCTAACTTCCATTCCTCTCCCTTTTATTGAGGCTTTGCTGGTTCGGCTAGGTTCTTAGCCATTTAAAACCTCAAAAGAGGAAGTGACTACAATTGGCTGAGTCTCTAATCTAAATCACTGAGGTATAGGCAGACTACCTTGTAATATCATCTGACTTGCCTTAGCTTGACAGCTGGCGCAGGCACAGCCAAACATCTGCATCGCAAGCTGTTTAACTCTTTCATTCGCACCTATTGATGGGTATTGGGGATATTCTTGGGAAACAGGTGCAGCAAGTGTTTGTGTGTCAGTGGATGTTAAAGTAGGATTGGCTAAATCTTGGGGAGAAAGCTTCTTAGCAAAAGCTGGATTGACAGTTAGTAATGTTAAAGCCAAAAAGCTTGAGCCACAAAGCAAAGCCATTACAATTTTATTCATGATTTACACCAGTAGTAGACTTGATCTTTAAGTTGAGCTTAGACGAAAAAACTATAAATCGCCATAAAAATTTTCAATATCAATATCTGTCGTAATCTAATCTCAGACACCAGTTTTATTTAAGCTGAGGCAAACTCCTTGTAATACCATCTGACTTACACGAGCTTGACAGGTAGGGCAGTCACAGCCAAACTTCTGTATAGCAAGCTCTTCAAGTGATTGAGTAGATTTGATTGATGGAAATTCCGGGGATTTTTTAGTTACAGATATATTAACTGTCTGCGTCTGTACCAAGTTAAACTCGGGAGGGTTTAAATCTTGGGGAGAAAGCTCTTTCGCAAAAGCTGGATTGACAGTTAGGAGCGTCAAGACAAAAAAGCTAGAGCCGCAAAGCAAAGCCATGACAATTTTATTCATAATTTTCCTGAGTGGTAGACCTGATTATTAATTGAGTTTAGCTAAAGAAACCTCGAAATTACCAGAAAAATTCAACTTGTTTTTAGTTGCCGAGTGGCGATTGATAGAGCCGCTGCATTCCATCGAAATAACAATTATTTTTTGTTTACAATCAGCTTTTGATCTTTATCTTGCATTTCTAAAAGTTCCGGGATAGTAACAAAGCTATAGCCCTGTTTCCGAAAGGTAGCAATAATTTCTGGTAAAGCTTGCACAGTTTTAGAGCGATTACCACCACCATCATGCATCAGCACAATCCCACCTGGTTTGGCCTTCCTGAACACATTATTAATTAATTTTGGTACAGCAGGACGCGAGTAGTCTACAGAGTCAGATGACCAGAGAATAATCGCATATTTGCTATTTCTAGCGTAACCAGCCACCCCATTGTGCATGATTCCCCCTGGTGGTCGAAACAGATTTGTTTTAATCCCTGTGACATGATAAATCAGGTCTGCTGTGTGGTCAATTTCATAGGCAGCTGCTTGTGGATTCAAGAATTGATACCAATGATGCCAAGTATGGTTGCCAATTACGTGGCCTTCGGCAATCTCCCGCTTTACTAAGCTGGGATAATTCTTCACGTTCTGCCCAATCAGGAAAAATGTGCCTTTTATCTGATTTTGTTTGAGAATATCCAGTACTTGCGCGGTACTATCAGGCCAGGGACCATCATCAAAGGTGAGAGCAATTACTTTCTGTTCGGGAGTGAGTTTTGCCGACTCAACTATTGCCCCTTGAAAGCCTAGTGGCACAGCATAGGAGAGACCCTTTGTTTGTGCTTCTTGCTGCCAACTTTTAAGCATTGCCGCTTTTAGTTCTTCAATCTGCTGCTCAGTTCCAACTTTGGGTGATAGATTGTTTACATTTATATTCTCTCTACCTTGAGCCTCAGA
The DNA here is from genome assembly GCF_054880495.1 of Nostoc sp. Taxonomy (NCBI): domain Bacteria; kingdom Bacillati; phylum Cyanobacteriota; class Cyanophyceae; order Nostocales; family Nostocaceae; genus Nostoc; species Nostoc sp. The sequence goes on along the minus strand of NZ_JBTYKD010000376.1, from coordinate 14,192 downwards.
GGAGCTTGACTTGATAAGCATCATCGTGCTTACACTCAAACTGGCACTCAAGACAAGCAACGTAATTAATCTTTTTTGCAGACCAAAAAATGACTTATTGTCCTGCACTTCATAGCTCCTTCAAGGGTCGAACCATCTTTTTTTCCCAATCCTAATACTTCGGGTAGTTTTTTACACTCATGAGTTACGCAAATAGCCGAAACCCTTATTTTCAGGTAGGGGCAATACCCTGCCGTCACCTAAAGCTACATGAATTGCCCCTACAGTGTTTAGTTTTGCGTAACTCCTAACACTTTTGTAAACTTTCCCATGCAAGCTACACCATGATTGGTCTACTTTTTAAAGTTAGCTCCAACCTTGACTCTAAAAAAATGCCTTACCCTATGGATAATCTAATATCTATAAGCAAAATCCTCACCATAAAGGTGAGAGATTTCTTGCGCGTTAATTTTTGTAGACTATGGGATATGAGGGGAATTTTGATAACTGTAAAAGGCAATGCAATCCTGGGTTATTAAGATTAATATACTTAATGTAGGTTAAATATTGCATATCCGATTGACGAAGCTATTGCAAAATTATGACGAAGATGTGACCTTCCTTGAGTGATGACGTCACAGGACAGATCCGCATTATTATTTAGAGTAATCTCAACAGAAAATGCAGAAAGTTATGACAACCGTAACCCAAATGAAATGCGCCTGTTCAACTTGCCTGTGTATCGTTTCAGTTGAGGATGCTATTAAAAAGGACAACAAATACTATTGCTCTCAAGGCTGTGCTGAAGGTCACAAAACTATCAAAGGCTGTAGTCACACTGGCTATGGCTGTTGAGTAGTGCTGAGTTACCGAAGTTCAGATTGCGATATAGCTCTCACTGCCTAACCCTTTTTCTAGAATGCTTAGGCAGCGAGAGAGAATATCAACGACCGAAGTTCCGATGATCGCAACCTGACACTCCGACTTCTGGCGATCGCACACAAGGAATAATATAATTCCCAGTGAGCAACGCTGTAGGTGTTGTCTTTACTGAGTAGTCAGCACTCTTTTGGTTATATGCTAGACATTACATCCCGTGCTACTGCTAAAGTCTGCTCAATATCCTCTTCGGTGTGAGCAAAAGACGTAAATCCAGCTTCAAACTGAGAAGGTGCTAAGTAAACACCATGCTCTAACATCCCACGATGGAAGCGTCCAAATTTGGCTGTATCAGACTTTTTCGCATCTTCATAGTTATGAACTGGGCCAGAGGTAAAGAATAAGCCGAACATCGCACTGATTTGACCGCCGCAAACCGCATGAGCATTTTCTTTGGCTATTTGCAGTAAACCATCTGCTAACTTTTTAGTAATCCGCTCAAGATACTCGTAAGTACCTGGCTTTTGCAGCAATTCTAAAGTCTTAATCCCAGCAGTCATCGCCAAGGGATTACCAGAAAGAGTTCCAGCTTGATATACCGGACCGGCGGGCGCAACCATTGACATAATATCCCGACGACCGCCATAAGCTCCCACTGGCAAACCACCACCAATAACTTTGCCCAAGGTTGTTAAATCGGGAGTGACCCCAAATTTTTCCTGAGCGCCACCGTAAGCAATGCGAAAGCCTGTCATCACTTCATCAAATACTAATAACGCCCCATACTCGTGAGTCAGTTCCCGTAATCCTTCTAAGAAGCCAGCATCAGGTGGAATAAATCCAGCATTGCCGACAACTGGCTCCAGAATCACGCCAGCAATCTCGTCGCGGTTTTCTTCAAACAAGGCTTTAACGGCTTCCAAGTCATTGAAAGGCGCGGTTAGAGTGGTGCTAGTTGCCGATTTAGGAACTCCCGGCGAGTCTGGCAAACCAAGTGTAGCAACTCCAGAACCTGCCTTTACGAGAAACGCATCGGCGTGTCCGTGGTAGCAGCCTTCAAACTTGATGATTTTGTCTCGGTTGGTGAAAGCCCGCATCAGCCGTAAAACTCCCATACAGGCTTCAGTTCCCGAGTTGACAAATCTCACTATTTCGATGCTAGGAACGGCATCGATGACCATTTCTGCCAAAACATTTTCTAGGACTGAGGGAGCGCCAAAACTGGTGCCTTTTTCTAAAGCTTCATGCAAGGCTGCAATTACTTCTGGATGAGCATGACCGCAAATAGCTGGACCCCAGGTGCCTACATAGTCGATGTATTGATTGCCATCTACATCCCAAATATATGCGCCTCTAACACGATCAAAAACGATGGGTTGTCCACCCACAGATTTAAAGGCACGAACTGGAGAACTGACTCCTCCTGGCATGAGGTTTTGAGCAGCGGCGAAGACTTCTTGTGATTTTGTTGTTTTAATTGTGGTATTTACCAAAGTTCTCTCCTAACAGTGGGCAATAAAACAGTGGGCAATAAAAAGCTCTATCTTAGGATAGGGTCAAACGCTGCTGAGAATTTCTATCCTATAGAATTAGCTGAACCAAAAAAATAACAATATCAAAAAAATAACAATATGTTATACAAGTCGAATCAAGACTTGCCTTTAGATATTCAAACTCGATTATCTGAAGCATACCAGGATCTTTACCGAGCAGCTTTTAACTCGGCAATCCATTGGTATGGTGAAGCCTCAAAAGCTCACAAAGTCGCCTTGAGTGCTGTAAAGATGCAGTCTGCTATGGAACGGAATGCTCTTGTTGAGAGCTAGATAAGATAGTTCAATTTAAAAAAACATCCCAGCTGCTCTATTCAGAATGGTATCGTGAATCCATGAATTATTCTCATTAGAGCAAAATAGCTGGTATGTCTTCTAACGATTCGCGCTCACTGTATTACACCATCCCTGTTGAGGAAATTCGCTACGATGAACGGGGTCTAGTACCTGCAATTGTCCAAGATTATTTGGATGGTACTGTCCTGATGATGGCGTGGATGAATCAGGAGTCGTTACAAAAAACTTTAGAAACTGAAGAAACTTGGTTTTGGAGCCGTTCCCGGCAGGAATTGTGGCACAAGGGCGCGACTTCTGGACATATTCAAAAAGTGCAAAGTATCCGTTATGACTGTGATAGTGATGCACTGCTCATCGGGGTAGAGCAATTAGGAGATGTTGCCTGCCATACTGGAGAACGCAGTTGCTTTCACCAAATAGAAGGGAAAATTGCCCCACCACCAGGGGATACATTGTCACAATTGTTTCAAATAATATGCGATCGCCGCGACAATCCTACTGAAGACTCCTACACCTGTAAACTATTTGCAGCTGGCGATAACAAAATTTTGAAAAAGATCGGTGAGGAAACTGCTGAAGTCGTGATGGCCTTTAAGGATGATGAAGCAGATGCGATCGCAGGTGAAGTGGCTGATTTATTATATCATACTTTGGTTGCCTTAGCTCACCATCAAGTTGATTTGAAATCGGTGTATCGCAAGTTGCAAGAACGTCGCCAATAGAGCGGAAAACAAGTCATCTTACCTTGCGGAGTATGTTACTCAGCCAAAACTCGATTGAGATACTGTAAAATTACCACCACAATAATCACACTTAAAGAAAAGCCTAGCCATAAACTATCAATAATAATTCGCGGTTGATCTAATGCCCATCCACCCAAGGGATGACCAATAAAAGAGCCAACAGCCCAGCACACAGCATTGATGGAGAAATAAACGCCGCGTTGATTTTCCGGGGCTAATTCAGTCACTAAAGAAGCAGCAGATGGGGTATAAGAAACAATCGCCACAGCAAATACTCCCAATGCCAATGTTACCCAAACGAGATTATAAGATGGGGCAGTGCCGCTTACCCAAATCAGTCCAAAACCAATTGCCCAAAGAATGGCGGAGACAGTGAGCGCGAGTGTGTGAGAACAGCGTTTTAAGGCGTTGGTGATAGGCAATTGACAAATTATACCTAGCACCAGATGCCAAGCAAATAGCCCGCTAATCGTAGTTTGAGCAAATCCTTCGCTGGTAGTTTCTACAAAGACAAAGTTTTTGAAGTAGAGCGGCAGGGTGCTGTGGATTTGAGAAATATAGATTGTAAAGAATATATTAACTGCTATGTAGACCAGGAAACGGCGATCGCTTAATACTGCCATCCAAGAAGCAAAATGTTCTGTCTTTTCAGATTCCCCTATCTGTTGTTCAGTTTCACTAATTCCCACATAGATAACCCCAAAAAATACCATAAAAGAGATGGCATCAATGACAAATAGCCATCGATAACTCCCAATTATCGTGATCAAAAACCCAGTAAGGACAATTCCGATCGCTAACCCCAGATTATCTGCTAATCGGGCGATCGCAAAAGTTTCGCGGCGATTATCAATCTCACTGGCATCAGCAACAACAGCTTCAGCCGCCGGCCAATAAAAACCTATCCCTAAACCGCTAATCAAGCTCCCAATTACCAAAATAGTAAAATTATTGGTTGCAGCTAAAACTAGAGAACCACTTGCTGAAATCGCCGTCGCTAGCAACAAAGTGCGGCGCCGTCCCCAGTGTCCAGAATCAGCCAAAGAACCACCGACAATCCGCCCTACAATGCCGGAAATCGAGGCGCTACCTAAGGCTACCCCAACGCTGGTTGCAGATAAACCAACTTGATTGACAAAAAAGATCGGGGCGTAAAACAGGGTAAAGCCGGTGCCAACTTCCGAGAAGAATCTACCAACTGCGAAAATCCACACCTGGGGATGTATCGAGGGCAGGCATGATGATAACTGAGATTGAGAAGCTAATTTCATCAGGTTAAATGTCATAGTTTTGTGACATTTTTGTAATTCTTATCATTGGCTGCTATTTTCCTCACTCATTCCACAGGGTTTCCACAGGGATTTTTGCACTTTTCCACAGGTGTTGAACGAGCTAATGGGCTTCTTGCCGTCTGACTGGGGATTGTTAATTAACAGTGACAAGTAACTTAAAAGACTGAGTTTTTATAAAGTAAAGTAACGAAAATTCGGCTCTAAAGCTGATTATTACGTTCGTATTTATTTTTTATACCATCGTTTTTAACATTTCGCAGCATTGACAAACCCACCCCCTCTTGGCGCACAATGATTCGGCTTGCCTTTATAGTCCGTTCAACTGTTGGCATCAAATGTGTAAAATATATTACCACCAGATGTGGGCGTTGATTGTCGGTCTAATAAAAGATTGTGTGAGGTAGCTTAATTGCCGCTTCACCGCAAGCAACTTGTCCCTCTTGATTATCCTCATAGGAGGAAAATCTCATGAAAGCAACGGTTAGCATCTTTACAGAAATTCCCGAAACACTCCACGAATCCTTAAAAAACTACTTAGAGACTCATCCTGATTGGGATGAAAAGAGAGTGTTAACGGCGGCGTTATCATTATTTTTACTCCAAAATGGAGATAGCGATCGCCGTGCTGCCCGAGTCTATCTGGAAACTTTGTTTCACCACTCCTCAGTAGAAATCCCCAGCATCGATTCACCCACAATAGCTAATCTACTAGACACCCCATAGGTACTGGTATGAAAGGCGTTATTCTGGATCATCCCCTAATATGGGCACGGTTTACCGTGTCCCATCAATGGGATTTTCACCCAATAGCGATCGGCCATCTGGGGGCAATATTACAACAAAAAAAGATCAGTAGATTCTGATCCTTAAGAAGCTTCCAATATTTTCTCTTGTTGCTAAAACTAGTTGGTAATAGTGCAAGATTTAGAATTGTGGCAAGACTTGAATATATAGCAGCTCTGGTTTGGATACAACACATGGTAGGCACAAAGCATTGTTTATGTGTGTCAACTTAACGTAAAACTCATGTCCTACAAGGAACTGAAGTTTCTTGCTAATAGCTCAAGTCATCTAAAGATGACTAAGTACAGAACACCACAAAAAGGGTATGCAATTTAATCATTCGTAGGTTGGGTAGAACGTAGTGAAACCCAACATCAAATCTGAATATTTCAGAACCCCTTTTACGGTGATGTCTACTAAGATAATCTGAAAAATCTTTAGTCTACTGAAGTAGACTTTAGCTATGAGTTTCTGAAATTCATTTCTGGGCGGGCGTGGAAGTCAACAGATAGCTTAAGTTGACACCAATGAGCATTGCTGTGCCTTTATGATTGGTCTGTATTCCATGCAATTGATAGCGGACTATTAGTATTTGTTATATAGCGGTTTTCTTTTGGATACAAACACGTTCGGATGGTAAGACAGCTATGCGTCCCTACGAACTCCACCTGAAGCACCGCTATATCTACCAAAACGGTAGCAAGCAAAGAAATATTTTCCAATGGACTCTTTTCCTTGTCCACTGTCTTAAAGGGATAAATCTATATCTCAAATAATTACCTAGTCTGTATTTGAGGAATATCGACCTATTTTGATTATCTAAATTTGTCTTTTACTAAAGCTAAATAAATTTACTAATTGCTCCCCCAAAAGTTTATAGTCAAGAGTTAAAAAACTCTAGACTGTAAACTCAGGACTTGGTTTCTAAGCGCTGGGAGTAACGTAACTAGCAGATTCAAATTTATACCCTACCCCGCGTACAGTTTGAATTAATGCTGGCTGACTAGCATCAATTTCAATCTTCTTGCGAATTTGACCGATATGTACATCTACAACCCGCTGGTCGCCGACATATTCATAGTCCCACACCTCTTGAATTAGTTCTGCACGCCGCCAAACTCGGCCTGGATGACTGGCTAAAAAATGCAATAAGTCAAATTCCAGAGCAGTTAAGAGTACTGGTTGGTTATTAAGTGCTACCTCCCGTCGCACCGGATCAATCATAAGTTTTTCAAATACCAAGCGTTTCTGCTCGGCCGTAGTTATCACTCGCTGACGCCTCAAAATCGCTCCAACTCTGACTTCTAGCTCTCCCAACCCAAAAGGCTTGGTGAGATAGTCGTCAGCACCTTTAGAAAAGCCACGAATTTTGTCAGCTTCGTCAGCACGGCTAGTCAACATCAAAACAAAAACACCATTACGACTTTGCATCTCTTGGCAGAGGTTAAACCCAGTTACATCTGGTAGATTCACATCTAAAATCACCAAATCAGGGTTAAACTGCTCAAATAGAGCTAAGGCTGTCTTTCCATCTTCGGCAGCCTCCACCTGATAGTTCTGCTTTATCAAAAAGCGTTGGATTAAATTCCGAACCGCAGGGTCGTCGTCAACTACAAGAATCTTGGCAGGAGCCATGACCATTACTTTGCACAAAAATTCGTAAGATTAACAAGAGGGTTACGTAAAAACGCAGTTGCCACTTTGGGACTAACTAAGAATCTATATGGCTACAGTATAAGAATCCTGATTATTCAAAAATAAATACTCTAATCAGGATTGTGGGCGATGAGAACGCTAAATTTGTGTTAGCCACAGTATATAGGCGCTCTGACTTTACCCGCAACAATTCTTGACACCAAGACACCTTTTTGATCCCAAGTTAGGTGGTAACTGAAAACGTTTCAATTTTAAATCGATATGCGGATATATACCACAAGCGATTATTCAGTATAATTAAAAAACTTTGTTACGGCACAGTAAGTTGCCAAATCTGAAACAGTAAACTTGATTTTTTCATCAAAACTATGTGTTTTAGGTATTTTCCGTTCAAATTCTAGATTAGAGCCAGAACTGGGCAACGACATGAGGATATACACGGAGTTATGGCGATATGTTAAAGTGACTATAGTTGAAATTACAAAGTTCAAGCAAACTAACCCGTGCTACTATCCTGTTAGGGCATAAAATAGACCGAAACTTTAGTTTCGATCAAAATAAAACCTAAAGCTGTTTTTCCTTAGACAAAAGATTGCCGCTGACTGAGGCTGAAGTAACAAACTCCCATGAGCGATCAAAATCCCTACGAAAAACTTGGGGTATCAGAAGAGGCTAGTTTCGATGAGATTCAGGATGCACGTAATCGCCTATTCGAGCAACATAGTGGCGATGCCAAGCATTTAGAAGTAATTGAAGCGGCTTACGATGCGATTTTAATGGATCGCTTACGGATGCGCCAGGAAGGTAAAATTAAAGTTCCTGAGCGTATCCGGTTTCCAGAGTTGCGAGTGCAATCGTCTCCTAAGGAAAGTCCAACCCCTCGTGAGCAGTCACCTGCATGGCTGCAACGGATGCTGGATCAGCCAACGCCTGCGGATATATTCTTACCAGGAGCCTGGTTTCTTGGTTTGAGTTCTATTAGTCTGTTTTATCCAGAGGGAGGCGATCAGGTTTTGCAGTTAGCATTGGTGGTTGGGATAGGCACCAGTATTTACTTTCTCAATCGCAAGGAAGGCAAATTTGGCCGAGCAGTTTTATTCACCCTGGGCAGTTTAATAATTGGCTTAATCGCTGGGGGACTAGTCGCTAGCTGGTTCTTATCACAAATATCATTTATTACTCTGGAAACGAATCAGTTTTCTACGGTAGTGACGTTTATATTGTTGTGGTTGGTTAGTAGTTTTCTACGCTAAATCACTACCCGTAAGCAAGTTTCTATAAAGAAGACGTGATTTATATAAGAGAGTCAGGAGTCAGAATAACTATTCTGACTCCTGCTTTAATTTGCAACCTGAATGCCGATTAATTCAATCTATTGCAAAAGTCCCTAACGCCCCATTCCCAGCCCCTGCTCTTAGGGGAGAATTTGGCGTAAGTCAAAGGTGGGGCGGGGTTCTTTTTTTGATTTATGCAAGAAGTCTAATCTATTCCAGCTACATAGGTTTTAGGAGTAAATCTACAGCAGCGCCCAAATCCTTAATGATTAAGTCGGGATGGTAAAGTTCTAATTGGATGCGATCGCGGATGCCAGATTCGACAGCCATTACCTTAATACCATAATTTTTAGCTGCGGTGATGTCGGCTTCGGTATCTCCCACCATCCAGGTATCAGTAGCCGGGGGCAGTTCTTTTAATGCCCTAGCCATCAACAAGGGCTTATCTTCAATATCACGAGTTTTAATATAGTCGTTACTCAGGCAATAACAACGATTTTCCGGGAAAAACCTCCCTAAATCGTATTTTTTAAAGGCATAATCTAGTTCTCGAACTCGGCGCATAGTCATAACTGCCAAATCAATTCCAGCTTGTTGAATTTTTAACAGCGCATCCACAGCACCAGGCGCGAGAATGTCATAGTTGAAATAAGCTTCTGTATGCACAGTTTGCCGCCGTAACTGGGCAAATTCTTGGGCTTGGGTTTCGTCTAACCCAGAATTTAAGGCGATTTGTTTTTCAGGAACGCGCGATCGCTTTAACTGCCAAAATTCTCCTTTGGGAAGTTCTTGCACCAGTTGGTTTGGGCGACGGGTTTTCTCTAAGCAGAATTGATAAACATGGTAGTACCGCTCGGAAACATCAATAATCGGGCCGTCGAAGTCAGTAATCAGTCTTAGCATCGGCGAAAAATGTTAATTTTTATTAAGATTATCTCAGATATTTAGCTATTTTTATATGAACAATCTGCACTATTAAGTTTAGCTAGGCATTTTTTTGTAAAAGTAAAAGGTATTAAAGTAATCAATCGCTTCTCTAGGAGAATAATTATAATTCAGATTCTCTTATCCAGTCATGAAATTTATTCGCTTCTCCCTTCAAAACTTCAAAGTAATGAATTCTTACTGCTACTCTGAATACCGTTTCATGGTGGTAAAAATCATCGTCATGTATTTTTAGATTTTTTTCATAGTACCTATTTATAGCTTCTACTACTGAATTACCTGTATGACAAAAGTATTTTTTGAGACACCAGATAACTATTTGAAATAAGCGCACAGTGTCTTCATCAGTCTGGAATGAGAAATTAATCATCGAATACTCCCGTTAAATAAGTATGCTGCGTGCTGTGTATGGATACTTATTTGAATTCTTCCAGTACCTCACCAGTTTGAGAACTGCTACATCAGCATTTTATTGCAGGGTATCGCGTTTGATTTATTCGCTTTCAATAGCTTCATATAAGGCGCGAAAGTTATCTTCGGCAAAACCTTTAGCTTGGAAACGGCGCTCAATAAACGTTTAAAAAATTAACACTTTAGATTTATTAAAGGTATTTTTAACCTCTTAAATTAAAGTCTCAGAATCTTCAGATATTGTTTCTATATTTAAATCTTCTGTGTTTAAATTGTCTATATCTAAAGAAGCTTTTAAAAGTTCGCTCCATGAATTTGGAGGGTTTCCCTTATCAAGCATTTTTGTAAATTTCTGATAAGGATCTGTTTTCGATCCTTCTTTTCTTAGCGTTTTTTCGTCGTTTACCCAAGCGTAAATAATTATTTTATCAGTACTACTATAACGAAAAAATAAACGGAACCGTTGATAAAATTTTGCTCGAAACCAATGCTTTCTATCTACCCCTAGCTTTTTCCCCTGTCTGAACTCTTTTGCTGTAGGGTCTCTAGGAATATGATTATAAACAAGCTCCTTAATAATGTTAAGGAGCTTTGTAGATGGGTGAGATTGATATGTTTCAGGATTACTCTCTTCAAGCTGCTCAACAGTCACAATCAGTTTTTTAAAATATTCACTGAAAGCGGGGTGAGCTTTTAATGTCCACCCATTAACATTCATGCAAAAATAAAGTCCTCTGGCAGCTCCTCATTAAAATCAACTGTCATACCTTTGGTAAGAGCTTCTGCACGATGATACAAATCTTCAGTGAGAGGTTCAATCAAACTAGAGCTATGAGCAATATCTTTGTCAATTAAGTCTAAGAACGCTTCTGTAGAAAATTTGGCTTTAATTTTGTCAAATTTTTTATTGGTTCTTTTTGCCTTTACATTGCTTTGGCTAGAGTAAAATACTACCTCACTTCTAGACTCTCTAAGAAAAGCTATAAAATACTTACGTGGGTGTGGGTGACTAGTAGCTTCTACAATAGCAATATAATTACGTCTATCACGAGACTTGACTTTCATGTTTTTTAGTCTAGTTTTCGCCTTCTATATCTAATTTATCAGAAAAATGGGTTTAAAACCCCCTGCTTTAAGGACGGCTTTATATTAGAGGTATCGTGGTAGAGTTAGAAGTGATGGTTATTTTCTTGTGAATCACGAAGTTAGGACTTACGCACTGTACAAATGCATCGTGATGTGCATTAACTAAAATAGGTTATTTCAGGCTTTTCTTAATTATCCTGCGATCGTAAATAGACCATGCTGTAGGCGCACAGCAATGCTCATTGCTGTCAACTTAAGCCTTGGCAAATGGAATTCGCGGCTACACAAACAAAGTCCACCTCCGTAGACTAATACAAAATCAAGGGTTCTTAACCCACGTTCGCGTAGCGTTCTGTAAGGATAGGTTCTCTAAGATCGGGGATTGATGAAAGATGTTGTCCAATACTAAATCCTGCTGCGGAAACTCCAGGGATAATTTCAGCCCACAAATCAAGTCTGGCCATTAATTTGTCTCTTCTCCAATAACTTTAAATTCTTTACCATTAGAGACCATTTATAAAGTAAATCTTTAGAGGACTAGACCACATAGCATAATACGAGTCATAACGGCATATATGGCAGCCTCACTCACGAAGCAATAGAAACAGTTGCGTATATTGGTAATCTCCAATCTTACTTACATTAAATTCCTGAAGTTGCTGGTCTATAAAATCAACTTGTTTGGAGCCTGTCCGAATTTCAATTGATATTTTGTACTCAGGCATCATTGCAGGGTACCACGTTTGATTTGTTCGCTTTCAATAGCTTCAAATAAGGCGCGAAAGTTACCTTCGCCAAAACCTTTAGCTTGGAATCGGCGCTCAATAAACTCAAAGAAAAATGTCGGCTGTTCAAATATTGGCTGGGTAAAAATTTGTAGTAACAATGGCGCGGTATTTCCTCCCTCTAAAGGAGTATATTCTTGCCAGTCAACCAGAATTTCTTGTTGAGTGATCGCTTCTAGTTCTAGAGGTGATAAGCTCAGTCCCGGACGCTGTTTTAATTGCGAGTAGTAGGTTTGGGGAACTGAGAGTAAGGATAAACCACTGGCACGAAATTGAGCGATCGCACTTACAAGATTAGTCGTCCGCAAAGCAATATGTTGAATTCCTGGCCCCCGGTTGACATCAAGAAATTCCTGAATTTGGGAATTGCTGGAAGCCGGTTCATTAATTGGCAATTGGACGCTGCCGTTGCGCGAAACCATCACCTGGCTGTGTAAAGCAGAGCGATCGGTTTTAATTTTAAATGCTTGCTGGGGTTGAAAATCTAGGATATTTTTATACCAAGCAACAGCACGCTCTAATTCACCAACTGCCACGTTCAGGACTATGTGATCTATCGCGGTAAAAGTGTTGTCATTTGTGATTTGTCCGTTGTCATTTGTGTTAGTTACAAATGACTTTTCGATCAAAGTATGAGTCAGTCCACCCCAGGCGGCAATTTTGCCACACTTGAGTAATGCCGTACCCACCTGCCGTTCCTGGATGGGTTGTAGGATTGTAGCACCGTGCAGTTGAGCTAGTGCGATCGCGCCTTCGACATCTTCAACAGCAAAAGCGACATCTGCCACACCAGGGGGATATTGACGCAGAAACTCAGCGACTGGACTTGTAGGTAACAGTGGTGAAGACACAAAAAAGCAGACAGCACCACTTTCCACCACTTCTGTACAAGTATGAAATGAACTGATGCGATCGGCTACTGCTTGAAAACCAAGATGGTGTACAAACCAATCCCGCCATACTTTGGCATCTTCTACATAGAAATGAACGTGATCAATTTTCATAGATACTGAAAATCCAGCATAACAGTTTATATATCTGTAAATTTTGGCTTTTTTGCTAGATTTTCACGTCTTTCCTAAGCAAGAATTATCTAGGCGTACTCCCACTTTAAAATAACAGATGACTATCAGGTTGAATATTAATTTCCATTGGCACAGCTTGCGGTTCGGCAGAAAGGGCAAAGAAAATTGCATTGGCAGCAGTTTCAGGACTGAGCATTTTTTTTCGGTCTACTTTTAAGTTGACGTTATCCCAAAAAGGAGAATCTACCCCACCAAAGTAGAATAGCGTGAACTTGATACCAAAACGCTTGAGTTCCTCTGCCATGCACTTGCTGAAACCGACAACACCAAATTTAGAAGCAGAATAAGCTGCTGCCATCGCCATCGAATGCTTGCCCAGAATTCCTACCACATTACAGATGTGACCAGACTTGCGCTTTTGCATCTCTTCAGCCGCCGCCTGAGTGGTGTAAAAGCTGCCTTTTAAGTTCACATCTAGCATTTTGTCTAAATCAGCAGGTTCCAGGCTGTTGTAAGGCTTGAGTATACCAGCACCAGCTGCATTCACCAAAATATCAATTTGACCAAACTCAGCGACGGTCTTTTCTATCAAAGTATCTACCTGTTGGGGGTCAGTAATATCGGTGGGAACGCTCAAAACTTGCCCTGGTAAATCAGCTGCCAGTGTTGTTAAACGAACCGCATCTCTGGCAGCCAGTACCAACCGGACTCCGGTAGGCGCAAGTTTGTGTGTTAAGGCTGAACCAATACCACCTGTAGCACCAACAAGAACAACAACTTTATCTTGCATCGAATTATTTACATTTCTTTATATCTTTTTAGATAATACTGAATTATCGCCTCAGGTTGTACGTAGAGATCGAAAAAGTATTTACTTGGAGAGTAGCGCTGTTACCTCATATTCCTTGCCACTTGCTTTTAATGTAAATGTGGGAGATGATTCTAAATATTTGGTAAAACTAGAACCTAACTTTAATTTTTTGACAATTGAACTAGGAGATTTGCCGGTTATTTTCTGTAACTCTGAACCTAACTTAGACACAGATAATTGAGTTTGGGGAGACTTTATTTTTAGATCTTGAATAATTTTCAATAGTAATTTATCTAATGTTTTTCCATTATGAATTTCCGCAGAATATTCTTTTTTTCCTTCCTCTGGAATAGATGGTGTAAATGAGTTATCTACAACAGGGATTATTTCCTCAACTTCTGGTTCCTTGGGATGATGTTTGATATGGATATTGCATCTTTCTTGAAATAAACTGGCAACAGCAACTAAACTGTTTAATCGAGCATTGATAGATTCCTGTTCATTTTTAATTAAATCTTGAATTTGCTCAACCACTTTTTCAAAGGATGGAACTTCTGTTGCCATTGCTAAGGAATAATGAGTTACAGCAATTTTCAGGTAAATAGACCACAGTGGTTGAACCAACCGAAGGCATCATCTTCGGTAATATAATTTACAGCGTCAGCCATAGCTT
>NZ_JBTYKD010000375.1:0-7108 GCF_054880495.1 Nostoc sp. | reverse complement strand
AATCTCCTGAGTAAGATATTGGCATCGGATCTAACAATAACTCCCTTCCCAGCCTACCGCAGTTTGTGGTTCAATTACCTGAAAATTGCTGTAAGAAGGGAGCATCTCACTTTTTGAAGTAGCTAGCCCATTTGCCGAGCCATTAACTGGGCAAATAGACCTTCAACAGCAGCTAGCTCATGAAAAGTTCCCTGTTGGACAACTTTACCTGCTTGGAGTACATAAATCCGGTGAGCATTACGGATAGTACTAAGTCGATGAGCGATCGCAATTCTGGTAACTTGTAATTTATCTAAGCTTTCACTCACAATAGCCTGAGTTTTATTATCAAGGGCACTGGTAGCTTCATCAAAAAATAAAACCCGGGGTTTTAATGCCAAAGCACGAGCAATCAACAATCTTTGGCGTTGTCCTCCAGAAAGATTACTACCCCCTTCGCTGACCACAGTATGCATTTGCATGGGCATAGCGGTGATATCCTCTGCAAACCCAGACATCCGCGCTGCTTCCCAAGCTTCATCTAAAGTCATCTGTGCGCCACCTGCAATATTCTCAAAAATGGAAGCGGAATTTAGCTGACCATTTTGTAAAACCACTCCCAATTGTCGGCGTACTGCATCCACATCTAACCCAGACAAATCTTGACCATCGTAGTAAATACCACCTGCTTGGGGAGTTTCAAATCCCAGTAGTAATCGCAGTAACGTCGATTTACCACTGCCAGAAGCGCCTACCAAAGCTATAAATTCTCCCGGTTCCGCAGAGATACTCACATCATCCAAGGTTAGTGCGCCATCACTGCGATAACAAAAGGTAACATGGTCTACAGTAATTTTCCCCATGAGCCTACCGGGATCAGCTTTGCACATATCCACCTCTGGGATAGTTGCCAAAATTGGCTGTGTGCGTTGCCACTGGGGGATGACTTGCAAAATTTCTGTAACTGTATTGCTGAGGCTTGTAGTACCTCTGGTAAAGTTACCAAAAGCTGTGTTGAAAGCCAGGAAGGTGCCAAGAGATAATTCAACTGTTCCTGAAGTTTGCGGAGCTTCCAGCAGTTTGATCGTAAACCAGAACAATATTCCAGAAGTCAGTATGGGCATAACTGTATTGAACAGGACAACGGCATCTTCTATGCGTTGTGTACTCAATTCCAGCTTAATTTGGCGAGTGTAGTTTTTACTCCAAGCGGCAAAGGCGCGTTCTTGGGCACCAGCAATATGTAGTTTAGAAATGCCATTGATTAGCTGTACTGTCTGCCCAAAAATATTACCCCGGATTTCCAGTAGCGGACGTACTTTGGTTAACAGCAGCATACCAGAGAGTGTGGTGAAAGCGATCGCAACTACCGCAACTCCAACGGCGATGAAAGCTAATTTGTAGTTGTAATAAAATAACTGTGCTAAGTAAAATAGCGCAAAGGAACTAGTAATCAAATTAATCAGAGTTCTGCCACTGAGTTGGCGGCGAATTGTACTCACCGATGTGATGCGAGAGAGTAAATCGCCAGTTGTGTATTGTCGGAAAAAAGACACTGGCAAGTTCAGCAACCGATCCCATACCCCCGCCTGGGTGGAAGCATCGCCAGCCGATTCCATCCGCAACAGAGCAAACCCCTGTGCTAACTGAAATAAAGCTGTACCCAAAGTTGCCACTAGCAAACCTAAGCCGATTTGCAGTAATAAACCGCGATCGCTATCGGGAATTGCATTATCTATAATAATGGACATGGCATAAGGTGTAATCATCCCCAGCA
The DNA here is from genome assembly GCF_054880495.1 of Nostoc sp. Classification (NCBI taxonomy): domain Bacteria; kingdom Bacillati; phylum Cyanobacteriota; class Cyanophyceae; order Nostocales; family Nostocaceae; genus Nostoc; species Nostoc sp. The sequence goes on along the minus strand of NZ_JBTYKD010000375.1, from coordinate 5,352 downwards.
GCGTTACGGCAATGCCACTAAATACAATTGCCAACAGACTTTGGCTCTGTCCTTGAAGTGTGAACTTGAATATATCAATAGCTTGGAGTGCTTTATCGGGCAAAGAGCGATAAAACATATAAGCAACAGGAGCCAATGTTGCAGCTATCTGTTCATCCACTCTGACACGGGTACGTTCAACCGGGTCAAAAATTTCATAATGAGTTGGAGAAATCGGCAGTAGTGCGACTGGGCGATTATCTTGGATATAGGCGATTAAAGCGCCAGAATCCTTTTCCCACCAGTTATCTCGCAATAGCACCTGCCGCATCCGAATCCGGGAAGCCCGAACAATTGCTTCTAAAGGTTCCTTGAGCCGCTTTAGGTTTTCCGAACGAGAGGGGGGACGAATTTTTATCCCCATCGCTCTACCTACCGCACCAGCCGCCACCAACAAAGGAGTACCTTCTAAGAAAAAGTCGCCATCTTGGGGATTCAGCGTTGATGCTAGTTCGCCTAAAGCCTCCATCGTGACTTGGCGATTTAGGCGTTGGCGATCGCGCAACCGGATTATTTCTGTTTGTGCTTCTTGCTCATCTATAATATTGATGCATTGCAAGAGTTGAGTATGCAACTGAGATAACCCAGCCAGCAGCGTATCTGAATTTGGAAATTCGCTGGTAGTGTTAGTTGTCAATTGAACTCCTTCCACAGCTTCCAACCACATTTTGTCAGTAAGGGGAAAAGTTGCAGTGGTTGGGGTTAAGGTGATTTCTTCAAACCCCAGAAAGCGGACAGTTCCTTGGTGAAGTTGTACCCAACAGATTACACCCGCTTCTGGCTGGAAAGTCTGAGCATTATTTAAGGAAAATCGTACTTCTTCCTTAGCCTTCACCTGAATTTTTGGCATAGTAACTTGGGAGAATAGACCACCGAGTTGCAACAGCCAAGTTTCTATCCAAGCTAGAGCCATTGCATCTGCATTGGCTACTAACTCCCGAAAACATTCTTGATGAACTTGTAGTAATTCTGTCTCTCCAATTGGAACTGCTAAAATCTGACGCTGTTGATTAGCAGTTCCGAAAAGTGCTTCACCTTGATTAATACTGCATAGATAACGGCGAGTTCCTTCGATAGCGCCATCTTTGAGTGTGACAGCAAACAAAGCCATAGAGCCAGACTGAACCACCCAAACTCTAGAAGGGTCATTCAGTAGAATCGGTTCATTGCCATTAATTATGTAAATTTGACCTATTAGCATTTTAGAATGAGGAGAAATCAATTCAAGGAAAAAACTGGGAGAGATGTAGGGGGATGAGGGAGTTTGAGCCTTAGAGCTTGAACATTAAGTCTTTGAGCTTGAACATTGAGCCTTAGAGCTTGAACATTTAAGTTCTAACTCTCTTCGTCATCTTTCTCATTCTTCAGTGCGAATTAACCGCGAATATAGACCGTCAACTTGCCATAATTCTTTGTGAGTGCCTTGTTGTACAACCTTTCCGCGTTCTAAAACAATAATTAGATCGCAATCGCGGATAGTGCTTAATCGGTGAGCGACAATTATGCAGGTGCATCCCCGTCGGCGAAGATTTTGGTCAATGATTTGTTCTGTTTCTGCATCTAGGGCGCTGGTGGCTTCATCCATGACAAGTATGGAAGGATTATTCACCAAAGCGCGAGCGATTTCTAAGCGTTGTCGCTGACCGCCACTTAAATTAGCAGCACCTTCTATGAGTTCAGCATCAAACCCTCCAGACATAGAAAGAATTACATCAGCGATCGCAGCATCTTGACAAGCCCGCATCAGGTTTTTATCTGGTACAGTAGCATCCCAGAGGGTCAAATTATCCCGAACCGTACCGCCAAACAGCAAAATTTCCTGCTCCACCATTGCCACAGAATTAGTCAGCAGTTGTTGGGGAATCTGATTTCTAGATTTACCATCAAAGCAAACTTCTCCCGCCCAAGATTCATAAAGTCCGCTTACGAGTTTGGCAATAGTAGACTTTCCAGAACCGCTTCCACCAACCAAAGCTACTCGCTGTCCCGGCTTAATTGACATATTAAAGTTTTCAATTAATGGCGCTTCCAAACGGCTATAACCAAAAGTGATATTCCGCAACTCCACATAACCCTGCAATTTCGGAAGAAGATAGTGAGATGAGGAAGACAACGAAGAATTTACTTCCCCTGCTCCCCCCGCTCCCGACCCTTGTACAGACGCGATTAATCGCGTCTCTCCCTCCCCAATGGGATTATCCAGCACATCATCAAGGCGAATCAAATTCCCCTCCAATTCCTGCAGAGTAGTACCAAAGTTGACAAGATTGTTAACAGGCTGCTGGAAACCTAACATTAAACCTTGAAAAGCGATAAGCATCCCAATACTGATATGTCCATCCATTACCCGGAAACCACCGATAACCAACAAAAACATCGAAGAAAGAGCAGATAACAGCGTGGGTAATACTGAAAATGTTTGGTTTGTTACTCCTAATTCCTGCTGAGAATTGAGAGCTTTGGTGTAATAACCTGACCACCGCGAAAAGAAATCTGACTCCAACCCCGATGCTTTTAACGTTTCAATACTTTGAAGTGCAGCAATAGATAACCCAGCTGCCTTACCATACTCTTGGATCAATCTTTGATTAGCATCTACCCGTTGTCGAGAAATCCACTGCAAAGTTAAGACGTTCACCGCAGCAAAACCGACCACCATTAAGGTCAGTACCCAGTCATATTGCACCATGACTAAGGCATAAAAAACCACCATGAAACTATCAATGATTGTAGTTGCCAACTGTCCTGCCAGAACATCAGCAACTTGGTCATTGAGAGTAGTCCGGTTACTAATTTCTCCAGCAAAACGTTGAGCATAAAAGCTAACAGGTAAGCGGAGGATATGCCACAGAAAACGGCTGGACATCCCTACACCCAGTTTGATTTTCAGGCGGCGCAGATAGCGCAACCGTAGTAAAGTTAGTGATCCTTGGAGTATAGCAGCGATCGCCATACCCACAAGCAAAGGACGCAGCCATAATTGCCGTCCCTCCACCAAGATGTCATCTACAAACACTTGGCTGAACACAGGTACTACTAACCCGACCACCGTTAAGAAAAATCCCGCAACCATAGAGTAAGCTAAAGCATCTCCAGCACCCTGTAGCCGTGACCACAGAGATAAAATCATGCTGGGTTTACGACCACCTTTAGTAAACTCCGCGCCTGGTTCAATCACCAGCACAACTCCCGTATACCCCTCGTCAAATTCCTGCAAAGATACATGACGCGGCCCTGTTCCGGGGTCATTGAGATAAACTCGCTGTCGGCGAAATCCCTCTACCACAAGGAAATGGTTGAAGTTCCAAAAGACAATAAATGGAGGGCGCAATTCTTGCAGTTGCTTGAGTTCTTTTTTAAACCCTTTGGCTTCGAGTCCATAACTTCTGGCAGCTTTGAGCATATTAGATGCTTTACTACCATCACGGGAAACTCCACATTCTCGCCGCAGTTGTGGTAGTGGTACAATTCGACCGTAGTAACCCAGAATAATTCCCAAAGCCGCAGCACCACATTCCACAGCTTCCATTTGCAGAAGAGTGGGTGTTTTTACTCGAATGCTTCGGCGTGGCAGTAATTTTTGTAAATACTGCCAAGGATTAAACGGTGTTACTAAAGTAGATTTAGTAGATACCACTGACCGACCTCAAGATAGGTAAAACGAAAGTGATGGGAGCGCGTTCTTCCACGTTGACTCGCACAACAGTAGTAGTTCCCGAAGAAATTTTCAGGTGTGGCCCTATGGAAGAAGACCACTTATAGCCGCTCGGTGTGTTCGTATCTAAATCGAGGTCAGAGAATACTTGTATCAGTCCTTGTTGTTGAGACACTAAACCTTCCAGCACTTCTGAATTGCCCACCTCATTAGCGGCTGCTTCTTTGGTAATAGGAAAGCGTGAAATACTGGTGACATTACCCACAATGCCACCAAAGCGTTCCCGCTTCACCGTTTGGGGAGTAATTTGTATCTTCATCCCCGGCTGAATTTTCTTCCCATCAGCAACAGGAAAATAGGTAACGCCAACCAGCTTGCTTTTGGGATTTTCCGCCTCAATGGTTGCAAGGCGAGTTCCGGCGCTAACAACTTGTCCTGGTGTCAGCGTGATTTCTAAAACGCGTCCGCTATATTGACTAATAATCTGACTATCATTGCCTAGTTGCACTTCTAATTGGGCAATTTGTCGCTTAACTTCTTGAATCTCTGTTTCGTCGGGTGGTGACACTTTCGAGGTCTTGTTGAGCCACAGAAGCCTGTTTGCTGTCTAGTTCTTTTAACTGAGCTTGCAAGTCAGAAATGGTACTAAGGTTTTCCCGATAATCTTTTTCTGTTTGCGTCGCTTTTACATCCAGTTCTTTCAACTGATTTTGGATATCAACAATTTTTTCCTGGTTTTGCAAATATTCTTGTTCAGCCGTGAGTGCTTCATCACCAGAAATCGCGCCCTCTTTTTGGAATAGCTGTTTGCGGATTTCCATTCTCTGGAGTAAAACAGCATTCAAAGCTTGGGCTTGCTTGAAACGCTGTTCTAAACCTTGGCGTTGCTGTCCAATGGAGGTATTGCCTTTGTTTTTGAGGAGAGGCGTTGTTGCTCGTAGTTCCAGTATACGTTGCTGGAGGTAGTGGCTTTGTTGTTGTTGCGATCGCTTTTCTTGTTCCAGCCTTTGCCTTTGCAGCGAACCAACTGCCTGGTCTTGTGATTCTAATTCTGTTAGTTTAGCTTGTTGCTGTTGCAATTGCTTGCGGAGTTCAGCTTGGTCAATGGTCGCTAACACCTGCCCCTTTTTGACAACATCCCCAACTTTGACACTGAAAGTCATTAGCTGTCCGGCACTTTTTGATTGAAGCATCATTAGTACCACCAAGACGTTCAATAGCTTTGAAGTAAACAGCAAACCTAGAATCAGGCAACAATTCTCTTTTGATATCCTTTAGTAGTGGGTCGATAAGCTTAACAGTATCTACAGTGAAGTGCAGACGCAGGTTTATATAAATTGGTAATGAACTATCACGAATTGCTAGTAAATTAGTCCAAATGCGTTCAAATGTACTTTTCCCATCGGCACGAATACGACTTTGCTCGTGAATTTCTCTAGGGCCATCAAGGGAAATTTGGTATTTTGTAACTCCCACATTGACCAAAGCAGAAGCTGTATTCAGATCCAATAAGTAACCATTTGTGGTCATGTTACTTGAATAATGGAGATGGGGATACTTAGATATAGCGGTTATTAGTCTAGTGCAGTACAATATGAGAGAGCAATTCTACTGATAACTCGTGGCGATGAAAGCCTACTCTCTCGACTTGCGTCAGA
>NZ_JBTYKD010000374.1:0-46710 GCF_054880495.1 Nostoc sp. | reverse complement strand
CTATGTGATTGACGCGCTTCTGTTCCATGTCTCTGAATTTATCAGATTTTGGGGTCATCTTTAACGATCCCTCTTCTACCCCCCTGAACGGTTACCATCTTCGTAAGTTTCTCCACTTTCCACATGACCACCCATGCTGACATCAAGACAAAGGGGAAAAATTCGTTTTTGTGCAGAACGGCGAGGTATCCAAAGTTGTCCTAGTGAATTAACGACAAAAGCATTGACAACTCTAAAATTGCACAGCCCTTGACTATATATTTCTGAGCGTTTCTTTTGTCCGATAACGCAATCACTTTCATCTACAATGTCAAGTATCTCCAAATCTTGCATCATACAGATAGAATTAACACTTATTAAATAATATACAGGTCGTAGAGGACTGAGGTGTTCCTTTATGTTCGCTCTTTTCCTCGGGGCGATGGCGTAACCACCCGGCGGAGGCGATCGCTTTGGCTATAAACACATAACTCATAAAGGTTAGCTTTTTGCTGGTGGATCTACTTATAATTATTCCAGCATTCACCAATCACCCCCCATTACTTATGGCAATACTTCAACTTATTGAACCATTAGTTAAAGATTTGGGTGGGTTTGTTGCCTGCCGTAGTTTGCCATATCCTCATCGTCAAATGATTGGGCCGTTTATCTTCTTTGATCATGTTGGGCCGTCTGTTTTACCGCCCAACAAAGGTATCGATGTCAGGCCACATCCTCATATTAATCTCGCCACTGTAACTTATCTATTTGATGGTGCTTTGATGCACCGCGATAGTTTAGGCACTGTGCAGGAAATTCAACAGGGTGCTGTGAACTGGATGACGGCGGGACAGGGGATTGTACATTCAGAGCGATCGCCCGACATTGATCGTCAAAATGAAGCTACCATTCATGGCATTCAAACCTGGGTCGCCTTGCCTGTGGAATACGAAGAAATCGATCCCAGCTTTACTCACTATCCTGCCCAAACCCTTCCTACCTGGGAAGAAAATGGCGCTGTTATCAAAATCATTGCTGGACAAGCTCTTGGTTACACCTCACCTGTCAAAGTTTTCTCACCCATCCTCTATTTAGATGTGGTGCTGTCTGCCAATGCTCACTTTACTATCCCCACTGGTTATTCAGAGAGAGCAGTATACAGCGTTACAGAGGGATTGAGCATTAATGATGAACCGCTAGAGCCATATCGTCTCGCCATCCTAGAGCCAGTCGATGAAATAAGAGTTTCTGCTGCTACTGCTGCTCGGTGTATTGTTATTGGTGGTGAACCATTGGGTACACGCTACAAATGGTGGAATTTTGTTTCTAGCCGACCAGAGCGAATAGAGCAAGCAAAAACCGATTGGCGGGATTGTCACTTTGCTACTGTGCCAGATGAAACAGAGTTGATTCCACTGCCAGAAGTGGTGACAGAGGCTAATCCCTTTTAGTATCAGTCATGAGGGTGGGTGATAGCTCGACTACTAATTAAACTACCTTGCCTAATCCTGTCTCTAAACGACTGGTAAATTCAACAGGAGCGTAGGCGTAGCCCGCCGCAGGCATCGCTCCCCTACTTTTTCTCTCTTGATTGAGGGGCGATCGCTAATTAAATTACTTTACCTAATACTGTCTCCAAGCGGTTGGTAAATTCTGATGGGCGATCGCAAGTCATGATCAACTGCTCAATTGCCCGTGTCATCGCCACATACAATAGTCGCGCTTCTTCTTCTGGTGTGTTGTATTCATGAGGCATAAAACCAATGCCAGGAATAAGCACCACTGGGAACTCTAACCCTTTGCTGGAATGCATAGTTATAAGTTTAATGCTTATGTCGGCGGGGTTGTAATTGCGGCTGTCACTGCTGGCGTTTACCCACTCTACCGGAATGTGGGCTTGTTGGAAGCCGTTGTAGATGCGATCGCCCATAAAGTTGGAGCGGTAGATAATTGCTATTTCGTTCCAGGGGATATCTCGCTCGTGTAATTGTTGCACTCTATCGGCTAGATAATCTACCTCATGTTTAAAACTGGGTAAACGGATCAGGTCTGGTTTGGGGCCTTGCCGTCCTGCACTGGCAGGTTCAACCAACACCACTTGGTCATCATCCCCGGTGGTAGGGGTCATGACTTCTTTAGCAAATTCATAGGCTACCCCTAACACCTGTTCTGTGTTGCGGTAGTTGAGTTTAAAAATAGTTGTGCGTCCCTGTGCCTGAATGCCTATGCTCTTAAAGCTAAATTTTTTACTGCGTTGTTCACCGTAGAGGTTTTGGGCATCGTCATAGAGGATAAGCAAAGAATTGGTTTCGGGGTTGACCATCTGGGCAATTAACTTTAACCACTCTGGCTTAAAGTCGTGTCCCTCGTCCAGCATGACAGCGCCATAAGTGCCAGCTGGTATCAACTTGGCATCGACGGCGGTAATTACTCTTTGAACCAGTTCTTCGATGTAAGCTTCACCTTGATACTCTCTAGAGTCGGGCCTGGGGATGTCATACTTTTTGAGTAAATCCATGCACCACCCATGAAAATGTCGTACCTTGATGCGACTAACTTTGTTTTTATCTTGGATAGTTTGCCGGAGTTTGGCAGCAAGAGAGACATTGAAGCACAGCACCAAAATTGGTTTATTACTGACTTGAGCAAGGTGCTGACAACGGTAGGCTAAAATCATAGTTTTCCCGGAACCAGCTACACCATGAATTACCCGATGGCCATCACCTAAACTACGGGCTAACTGTTCTTGCTGCAAGTCCATAATTTTGAGAATGTCGGGGATTTGCAACTGCGGCGATTCTTCAGTGGCCGCGGTGTCTACATCAAACAAAGATAACTGTTTGGCACTAATGCGTAATTCTGGGAAGATATGCCAACGGATTCTATCGATTTGGCTGCTGGTGAGGGTTTTACCAAATTGATATGCAGATAAATCCCAAAGTCGTTGCTGAAATTCACCTGCATCTGTGCTTGGGAGCATTTCATCTTTGCAGATAACTAAGTGTGACTCAAACACTGCGGGTAGTTCGCTTTGTTCAAAATCTTTGCGGCTGATGTTGGTGAATACTACGCCGTAACCGTAGGGAATGACCAGTTTACCTTGATAGTTACCTTCTTGCTGCACCAAGGCGGGGTCTTTTTCTAGCACCTTGTTGATAGCTAGGGCATAACCTCTGGCTTGTTGTAGTGGGTGCTTGACTTCCTTTATTCCATCTTCAGTAAGCAGTGTGACTGTGGAGGGGTTGATATTTTGAATAGTGTCTAGTTTCCAGTCTTTCACCTCAAGGATGAACAAACCCCGGCTGGGGTGCAGCACGATAAAATCTGGATGTAGCTGCTTTTTACCTACTGGCACGTCATACCAAAGTAAATAATCATTCTCTAATTTTTCCTCCAAGCGCTGCGCTAACCTCCTCTCGCCAGGGGTCATTTTCATTGAGCAGCTATTGAATGAGGGAATTAGGGTGGACATAGGAAGTGTGATTTGGGGTTTCCTCTAAGAATGGGGGCGGGGCGATGCCTAGGTTGGCAAGCTATGCTCCTACTGTTAGTCTTCCCTTAATAATGGGTGCGATCGCCTGCTTTAAGGGGCTGATAGTTATGCCATCACTTGGGACAAGGCACTTCAACTATAATTCTCCTTGAATCACTGGTAAAAATGAGTTGCGGTAGTGAATTATACGACTGATTTGAAAACCTGATTCAGAAATAGTTCCTTGATAAGGGGCGTGTTTTCTAGAGAATCTAAATGCTTTAGTTGAACCGACAAAAGCATTCAGCCGTTGCAAAACTATAGGCAGTGAATCAGATGTCAAAATTATAAAGGTATCGTTGGGTAGTATTTTCATACTGCTTTTCCTCGCTTGATGGGGAAGGGGCGATCGCTTGGGGTTTCCTCTAAGAATTGGGTGGGGGCGAATGAGCGATCGCTATCCTCTTAATTCATGTACACGTTGCCATTCCTGTTGTGTAACCTTGTAGTTTGTAGCGTTTGGCTGTCGAATTACCATCAGAGTTTTCAACACAGGGTCTTGTTTTAAGCTTTCCCTTAGCAGTGGCAATTCTCGCAGCTTGCTGGTAAAGCGAATTTTGGAGTAGATTCTATTCATGGCGCGACTAGTGTCAATCCAGTAGCCGATATCAGTAGGGTTTTTGATATTCTTCGAGGATTCGATAATCTCTGCGTTAGCGAAGCTCCTCCCTTTGGGAGGCTCGCATATACCCCCGCCTTATCCCCAGCTTTCCAAATCAGCACCCCATCACCAGGAGCAATGTCTTTGGCGTAGCGAGTTGCAAGCCAGGGCATCTGCTCAAAGTCGCGGATGCCGTCTATGATGCGGTAATACTTGGGGTTGCCTTGAAACAGCCAGTAGGTCATTGTTTGGTAGATTTCCTCTAAGAATTTGGTGGGTGGGCGATCGCTTTTGGTACGTGATTCTTACTTTTCCTCCCTTGATTGGGGGCGATCGCTCTGGGATTTTTCCAAAAAAACAACTTGAGATGATCAACCTTAACCGCTAGAACTTTGGCGCTTAACAAGTTTCGGCTTAGGTATTGGTTTAGCTATTGGGGTAGAATTGTCAGGAAGCGTATAGTCTTCAACAGCTTCAGCAATTAATTGTACTTGTTCTGATGTTAAACACTCAGGACAGTTAAGCATCGTTTGCAGCAGTGTGGGAACACCTTGAAAAACTGGTACTGAACAATTGTTAATCCCCAACCATTTAGCAATAGGAAATACTACAGGAGCATAAACAAAGCTGTCAGGGAGGTTAGGAACGACAGTAGTAATCCATTGAATAAACATTTGTTGATGGTAGGCACTTTGAGAAGTTGGACTATTAGAAATTTCTACCCAGTTGTTCCCTTCTCGACGTTTCCATTTATCGTTGTATGCACTAAATGAACCTTTCCAAGTTTTAATTTCTAATAAGAAAACACCTTTTGAACCGATAATTAGATGGTCTATTTCTGTTAAATTACCTGAATTACCAGCAGGAATTAAAGCGTTATTGAACATTACCCAAGTATCAGGAAAGTTTTGCAATATTGTGGAGACCCCCCATTCTCCCATACTGCCTTTAAATTGATTTTTTGCCTGTTTAAACTCATCCAAAAATGAACCTAGTTGACCTAAAACACTATCACCTAATACTTGATGAATTTCTTGTTCTCTAGCAGTTTTTTTAGCATCTATTTTTTGCTTAAATACTGCCCGTAGTGTTGGTGATTGTTGTAATATTCTCATTAAGTATTTCTTTATTGTGTTTTTTATAATTAAAATTAATTTTTCAATGCTACACCGTCTGGATAATCACTACTTTATTGTGGCAAGTTCATAAAATAGCGATGCCTACGACGGGCTGCGCCTACGCATCCTTGATTTTTCCTTCTCTACGAGAGGCTGCGCCAACGAGACGCTATTCGCGAACGCTTGTATCTGGTTTAAACATTTAAATTCCAGGAATTCGACATAGTATATTTCTTGTAACCAAGCTTTCAAATTGCATTTGCAAAGCAATAGCCGTTACTGGGTCATTAAGTAATACACCAGCTTCGATATTGCGCTCGTGAGCCGCTTCTGTAAAATTAGCGGAGGTCACAAGTACACGCTCCTGATCTACAACAACACACTTGGCGTGTAAACAAGCTTTTGATTCCACACCCAGCGTCAGCGATCGCGGATCGTGAAATACTTCAGGTAGTCTTTTTCCTGGCCAAATATCTTGGCGAAAAGTATTGGCAAAGTCCCGCAGCAAAGTAGATGTTGGCACTTCACTGTTGTGCGGTCGGTTGACGTTAAGAAACATTCGCACATTTAGTTCTGGGTTTAAATCCATTCGTTCTGCCAGCACCATAAATAACTCTCGTGCTTTTTGTCTTTTATCAATAGCAAAGCTAGAAATGAGAACGTTTATTTTGGCAGTGCTAAACAACTCGCGCACAACAACACCAGTATCACGGCTTTGAGAACCAGTAATTTCTGGGCCAGTCCAAACCAAGTCAACGCGATCGCTCACAGCCTGAGATGTACTTCGTTCTTCTGCCAGCAATCGCAGCGTATAAGCAATATGCTGGGAATGTACGCCGATGAAATTTAGTCGGTTGAGTTCATCAACAATGTCTCGATTCAAAGCTGCCGGGATATAGTTCGCTACATTGGATGTGGAAAAGGGTGGAGAAAGTCTGCCAGTTTCCAAAGCGACTGCCAAATTAACGAGGGCTGGACGGCTCAGGTGGAGAAAAGCCATCATACTCTCACATCCTCAAAGAATTCTGCCCCTGGGCCTTCAACAGTAGCAACGACCAATGCCCTGTCAAGAAATTCATTGCGTCGTTCGCAAGAAGTTTCAGCAATGAGTAAACAGCCATGACAAGCAGCACCATGTAAAAACCTATCTTCTTGTTCGGCATCTGGTTGATGCTGGGCGCAAACTGGATCGTTAGAACAAAGCCTCCCCATCTCCAGTGCAACATCCAAATGGGATTCAATCCGGTTTCCTACTTGTACCAGTCCCCCTAAAGTACCTTCCGACCCAGGAGAGCCAGTGTATAAAAGAATGCCATAGCCGGATTCGCCAGCATAAATGCGTTCACGAATTGAACTAGCAGCATAACCACATTCCAGAGACACTGCTGCAATCAACAGGTGTGAAAGGGAATGCAGCATAATGTAAGGTAATCCAGGGAACTTGGCTTTCTCCGGGGCAATTCCTTTTTGCTTGCGCCAGATATCGAAGCCTTTTGCTAATTTCTTCCCCCGTTGCTGCACTGCATCTCGCTTGAGCCAATTATCAATAGCTGTTTTACGGAAAGCGATGAACACGCCTTCGCCTCTATTTTCAATCGCTGGCACCCAAGTAGGCTCAATATCAAGAGCAGCCGGTCGGACTTGAATATCTAAATCGCCGTCAATATCAGGCATAATTGCCTCAAAGCGAGTAAAGCCAATTTGGGCGGTTACTTCCTTAAGTCGGTGTACTAAGACAATGCTCTCTATAAGAGATAGTAATTTTGGTTTGATGCGATCTAGTTTCCGCGCACGAGCATAAAAGTCACTTTCTGGTACATCTTCTCCCACTTCAAAAGGGCTAGATAGCAAAGTCTCTATTTCTACTTGCTTAATACCCTTGTATTGCTTATCTTGCCCACCCTGTCTGCGATGAATTTCTGCCCATACTGCTTCATCACTAAATCCGAATAAGGCAGCAGCTACTTTTTGCTTCTTGCGTTCGTATTTGATTTGATCACTACTTTCTGTCTCCTTAAGAAAGTCATCATAAACTGAATTAACCGCATTTTGCAAGGCTGCATCCGAGTCTGGTAGAGAAATAACACTGAGAACCTGGGAGAAATAAGCATTACTGGCAGAGCGAACAAGAAGACGATTGTATTCTGGCTTACCTGTTACCTCAGAAATACAGAGTTCTTGAGCTTTGGGGCCTAGCCAAGGGCGATGTCCATCACATTCTCTTAAGACTTTGCCATTAGGTACTGTTGCGTCTGATAATTGACGACGAGCAATGCATCCTTCGCAGCGCACAAAAATATCAGCAAAATCATTGCCAGATCCGCCCTCATCAAGCCACAGTTGTCCTCGGCAGCTAGTTTGAGACTTTTCGTGGACGAAACGATACCAATTTATATCGCTAATATGTCCTTTAACACAGGCTTGGACGAAACGCACAGGTACAACCGACACTTTCTTTCTTTCAGCATTGAGATATTTGCCTTGTACTAAACTACCCCAGGGTAACAAGGGACGTGTTCGGTATACTTTAGCGTTTAACGCTTTTTCATTGGTTTTTGGCCAAGTTTCTTCCACTTGGGCTACAAACCAAGTTGGGAAAGCAAAAGCTGTAATCCCTGTACGAGATGCTTTTGGATCTTGCTCATCTACAGGTGGTGCATATAGAGCAATATCTTTAACCTCTAAAATGTCAGCAACTCGGTCAGCTAAACGATCTTCGTAAATACGTTTTTTGTCGCCGTGCCAGTGGTTTAGTCCACCAATTAGTATGGAATGATCTGGTAAGTCCACCATCGCCCCTGGCCCAAAAGTAGATAAGATTTGGCTCTGTCGAATTTCTCCAGATGGAGGGCGCTTTTTGTTTGATTTACTCATTTTTCTTCCTCTTCTATTTCATATCCATCAGGATTGCGAACCCACAAATTAACCGTTGGCTCAACATCCCGTAAACTACGTTGAGCTTTGAATTTCCGTGCTGAGAGTGGTTGCTTTTCTAATTCCGGGTCAAGTGGATCAAATAATAAGGGAGGTGCTTCCCCAACTTCACGCTGGTACTGTAGGGTTATTTTTTGACCAGCAATATGTTCCCAAGTATCCAGTAAATCTTGGACTCGTTTTCTGACTTTTTGACGCAGTTCCTCAACATCAGCACTATTTTTATCTTTGTCGTGCATTTCTGCTCGGAGTGAGATTGTATCTACAACAAAATCCAAAGTCTTGCGATGCTGAAGAATGTTGATCGCACGAAGTGGTGCTGTCATCCCGGAATGTCCTAGACGTGCTAAAGCAACGGTAATCGCAGCAATCCCTCGGTCAATAGCACGAGGAGAGAAAGGCGTAACACTGGTAGCTTCTACTGCCCTATAGAAAGTAGCGTGCCAAGCAAAAAAACGTTCATAGTGTGAGCGATCGCGTGGTCGATGAACGTTGAGCAATGTAACAACTAATCCGGGTCGTTCTTCATCTCGTCCCACACGACTGGTAGCTTGAATATATTCTGCGGCTGTTTTAGGTTGACCGAGAACTACCATTAAGCCCAAGCGTGTAATGTCCAGACCGACAGAAATCATATTGGTAGCTAAGACTACATCAACACGTTCTTTTTGGTCAAATGTTGCTTCTAAGCGGCTTTTGGTATCTGCAACTTCACTTGTGCTGACACGGGAAGTCAATTCTTCCGGTTCATCGTCGATTTTCCGATCCGCAAACAAACCCGAACTTTTACCGACTCGTTTTCGTTTGCTATAACCAATAAGCCGAGAGTTGACTTCATCTTCAACAATCCGCCGACTACCACCCAGTTCACGCAAGGAATTAAAATATCCCAGTAATGTCATGTATGGGTCAGCCGGATTATCGGGGTTTTTATCCCCGCCTGCTGCTAACCATTCCTTCTGTGCAGCTCCGAGCAATGCTAAGTAAGTACGTAACAATACTACTTTCAGACTTCGCCCTTGAGCAGCAATTCCGACATAAGTCCGAGCATTCTTCTCTTCGGCCGGTACTGTCTTCGCAAAAAAGGAATCGCGCCGATCGGGCCCTGGTGGCGGAAATACATCAACTTCATTTCGTCCAAATAATGCTTGAATCTGCTTAGTAGCCCGTCGCACTGTCGCAGTGGAAGCTACAATCTTCGGGCGGATTTTTTGACCATTTATCTCTCGACTGCATAAAGCATCAATTGCAGTTTCGTAAAGCCCTACCATTGTCCCTAAAGGGCCAGAAATCAAATGCAGTTCATCTTGAATGATTAAATCTGGTGGTGGCAGATAACCATCAAGTGCTTTACCTCTACCTGGATAAACAGGGCTGTAAAAACCATCTTTGTCATGACGTTCTACACGTCCAAATAAAGCACCTGTTTCTCCTACCCAAGGTAAGCTAGCAAATTTATCAACTGTGGCGATTATAAAACATGGCAATCGGCGATAAATCGGCTCGTCTACTGCTAACACTGGTAAAGGGCGATCGCCTTTAAAATGACAACGGCGATTGGCACAAGTTATACGCAAGTCTATTGGCTGGTCTGGATTAGGCAGCAGCTGAAATGAATTGCGGTTGAATTTAGTTCCGCACCAGGGACAGTTTTCTAAAGGAATAGGGGAAGGCTTGCGATCATTATTCAAAAAAGCAATAGTACGCGAACGAGCGCTATTTTCATCATTGTCTCCTTTCTTACCCATCCGGTTAGGTGTGGCTGCTTGCCCTACCCACAATCCAATCTCAAAAGGCCATTTCCCTAGTTTTTCTACGTCTTGTTCCCGTTCCAACTCTAGGGCGCAAATCATCGTCGCGGCCCGTCCCAGTTGGTCAAGGGTGAGGAGCCGCAGTGTATAGCGCATCAACACACTGAGTCCAGCAGAGTCAATACCAGGATGACGTAGCCGCCGCAATACAAGTGTAAAAGCTGCTAGCCCCAAGTAAGCTTCAGTTTTACCGCCGCCTGTAGGGAAGAACAGTAAATCAACCAGTTCCCGGTCTGAATGTTCTGGGTTAGCAATCCCTACCAAGTTCATTAACAAGAAAGCTAGTTGAAACGGTCGCCAAGTTGGAGGGGCTACAGATTCGGGAGTAATGTTTTTCTTATGAGTCGCACGCTGGCGAATTGCTAAGGCGATCGCTCGATTGGCAATGCGAAATGCATCTAATACTTGTGGGTCATCCAATGCATTTAAACCAGCAGCAATCCGGTCTTTAGCAATTCCGGCTCGAGCTAATAGGTCTTTAGCTACACCTAAGCGTTTTTGCCCAGTCGGACATTTTACTCGTTGCTCATCTATCCATTGGGAATAAGCACTAACCATTGGACTGAGCAGATTTCGCAATGCTTCTGCTGTCGGTGCGGCGGCTAAGGCTTCCATACCAACTTCGACATCTTTAACCTGGGTTGCAATTACCTTTTCTACGTCAGCAGTCGGTATCCAAGCCGTTCTTACTTCCTGACAGCCACCAGTAGGATTTGCAACTGCGATCGCAGATACGTTATGACCAACTGCATATTCATAATCATCCCGGTATTGCAAATCAGCAACTTTCTCATCCCAGTCATCGCCATCTCGTCCACGTAAATTGGGGCGTGGTACAAAGGAATCGGCTGTCTGAATTATTAAATTTGTTTGAAAAGCATAAGCAGCATCCCGCTTTTGGTCGGGGCTAGGGCGGCGATGATTAACTAAGAATACTGAAACTGAGCGTGTTCCTGCTGGTACTAATTCCTCAGAAGTTACGGAGCGAACTGAGACAACCAGTTGTAAACCATCGCTGTTTGGAACATCCAAATATATTGGAGAACCGCTTCCACCAAGGGGAATCTCCAGTTGTTTAGTCGTATTGCCTAAATTTAAACTAAGGTCTAATTGAGTCGGTCTGCCGCTTGTACGCAACGGTACGGTAAGCTCTGCCTCTCTTGGAACTCTCTGCCAATCACCTGTGAAGGTAATTTCTTTTCCTTCGCTATCTGGTTTGGTTAGTGGTTGGTAATCGCCCCACCCGACAGTAACATGAAGTTGGTTAACGGTTTGGGGCAAAAGCACACTTAACCCCATTGAAGAAGGGAAATAGACTTTACGAGCAAAGGCTTTCTCTGGAATCTTTTCGTCTTCGCCAGAGCCAACACGTCCAACTTCGTCCATTTCCTCATCGCCAGAGTTATCTGTACGTTGCTCTACTGGTGCGCCGTAGGGTACAAGGAATCCCGTGAGATACCACTTGGAAGGAGCTTGATCTAAAGTTTCTTCAGCGTGGGCAGCATCATCGGGTGTTGGCCCTACAAGGTCAAGTTGTAAGGCATCAATCAGATGCGATCGCACTTCGGCAGATGTTGTAGCTTGCATGATATTACTTCTTTTAAATTTCTATAGTTTCGATGAATTGAAAGTAGTCTAAGGGTGCTAAAACGCTACCATCACGTAAAATACTAAACCCTTGTGGTTTTTCCTCCCCCTGGTTGTAATCGTTTTCATCAAGTCCCAATAGCTGCCAAGATTCCGAACCTCGTGAAGTAATTCTTCTTACTCTGTCAAATATATTTCGTTGTAAACCGAAAAAGGTAAAACCTGGTAGTGAGAGGTTCAGTTGTGGGTTAAGAGGAATATTAATCAAATTGCTCGAATTGTTATAAATGTAAGGATTAATATAAAAAAGTTGTTGCTCTGGTGACAAAGTAGGCAAAAAATAACCGCCAATAAATTCCTGTTCTAATATAGGTGGTACTAAACCTCGCCATAGTCCAACTGTAAACCTTATACTTTGTGGTATATTAAAACCAAATTCTAAAGCTGTACCAAGTAAGGGTAGCTTTAATTTATTAAAAATATAAGCATAATGATTACAATATATAAAACGTCGAAACGGTCTACTTAAATCATCGTTGTTCTCTATTGAAAACTCACCATCTGTGATTGGATCTTCTGCAAAAATTTGCGATTCACTTCTAGAATTATGTTCATTTTTGAATCTAGTGGCTATAATATAGCCTTTTATAGAATAAGTTTTACTTTTTGAATCAGCTAGTTGGACTCGTTTAAATTGATTTCTCCATTCATTAAATTTAGCATTATTAAAACTAATTGAACTATAAGTACCTTTAGCTTCAGCAATATAAGGTATATTTTTGCGCTCATCAAAGCATAAGTAATCAGGTGTATCTCCTTTGTCTATTCTCCTTAAACTAAAACCATTTAGCTTGCTAAAACCATGATTTTGTCTACCTAAAACTTTGTCTAAATGAGCGAAATATGTTATTGAACAGTGTTTATATAAAAACCATCGGCAAAAAGCTTTACCAAACCTATTTGATTCACCTATTTTTGCTTCTTTATGAGAACCTAGTCCATCTCCTCTAAAACAAAATTCATCTTCATCTGTCAGCATATTTATATAAAGCTGATGTATAGGATTAGGATTTGGTGCATTTTGCCCATAATTATCTAAATATAGGTGGTGAAAAAGTTCACATAAATCAACCTCTAAAAAATCTACATGGTCAGAAAAATCAGGAAGTAAAGGTAATGACTCAGCTAGCGATTCAGGAATGGGATCGAATTTGTTAAGCTTTAACTTTAATGTCCGCTTCATGTAATATAGAAAGTTGTGCAGCTAAAGTTTTAATTTTAAAAAAATATTGCTGTAGTTAGACTGCTACTAAAACATACTAGGATGATGAAAAACCTGGAATTATTATTAGATTTGTAGCTTCTTTTCCACGCGACTTGTTTGCTTTTTTTGTTGCTTTAGCCTTACTCTTGTCCGCAGCCTTACCGCCTAAAATTTCGGCTTCGGCGCGTTGCTGGTTGAGTTCGAGTAAGCGGGCTAATACTTCGTCGTGAATTTCTTCGGGCCAACGGTAGCGCCAAGGCTTTTTTTTCTGGCGTTTGCTGGTGTTTTCCTCGTCTTCTTCGTCTTCGTAATCAAGTAGGAAGGTGCAGTCTGTGGAAATATCTGTCCAGCCGTAAGCATCAAGGACAGCCCGATCCATTTGGGCGTGGAGTAAGCGTAGTTGTAAAATATCGGGGTGGCGTTCGTCGGGATCGTGGAAGCGGTTGTATGTGTCGGTGAGTCCCTGGTTGTTGCGAACCATTAAGGCAGCGCGATATTCGTAGTAGGTTTTACCCACAGTTTCTAGGGTGGGGTTGGTTTCCCAACTTTCGGCGAAGGGAAAGGTTTCAAAACAGTCTGAGGAAGTGTAGCGTAAACCATCTCCGAATGTTGAAGAAAAGAATCTAGCCCAAATTTCGTGAGTATGAGATTGTAATATACAGAAAAATGAATTTCGTTGCTCTGCAAAAACTACTAACTGCTCAGAAAGCACCATTTTATTGGGTAAAAAAGTGAATGCACTATGCTGACCTACACGACCAATAACCAACACACGATTAAGAGGAGCGATCGCTTTATTACCTTCTTGGTTTCTACGCCCAAAAAGCCACCACTGACGGCTATAGCTCCCTGGCTTATTCTTTCGTTCTGGGAAAACTTTTTCTTTGACTATCGTATACAAATCTGAATATTCTTGCGCTTCCACCTCACTCATCTCACCGAAATTAATTACATAGCGATGATGTGAATGAGTAGGACTAGAGTTAACCTCTTCTCCACCAATATAAGGAAATATTCGCTCTTGATTTTTAGGATTTTCTTCAATCAATCGGTGCATTTCTTGAATCGGTGTAGCATCAAGATTAGAATTATCAAATGTAAAACCCATACCCAAGAGGTAGCTACCAATGAAACTTTTATTAGTATTTGCTAATAAAACAGCAGGGTTTTTATGCCCACCTGACTTAAATAGAAAGGCAGAAATTAAGTCAACTTCGCGCCCATCTAACAGCTTTACACCTTGATAATTTCCCTTAATAACATTAACTACACTCACCACAACAGCTGCTAAACCGGGCCACTTCATCCGCTTTTGAGCATTATAAATTGTACCGCCTTCCTGACAGATATATCTTAAACCTGTGCTGCGGGTATCCCCTTGGGCAATGGTATTTGTGGCAATTAAACCAAAACATCCAAATTTTCGTAACAGTGTAAACGCTCGTCTGAAAAAGTGAGCAACTAAATCACTATTATTATTAGATTCTGGATTAATTACAGGCAACCAATCCCTATAACCATCACCGTATACTGTACTAATTCGTTTACCACCCAAAAATGGTGGATTACCAACAATCGCATCAAACCCCGGATTATCTCTATCAAATACTTCTGGAAATTCAATCTCCCAATTAAACGCCGGAACAGGTTTTTCACCATACCGTAATTCGGTACAAATCCGCCTGACATCTAAATCATCTTCCTGATTTTTCTGCCATTGGTAAAACTTTAACCATGAATTATCACGCTCATCCTTTCTCGCCTTGTCCTTATCTTTGGCGAAAAATGAAGCAATAACTAAATCCCCTTTCAGCCGAATATCCCCCAACTCTGTTTCTATATTTTCGTAAAAATCGCGCTTGGCTGCATAATCATCTTCATCTAAATTGTGAATTCCATTGCGATAAAACTTCGCTTTCTCCATTGCCAAACTAAACAAAGGTAAATTTGGGTCTTTATAAGTTTTGTCTTCATCCCAACTAAACGTTTTAATTTGTTCAGAGGTTAACCCAACTAAAGAATCTCCCCACTTCAAAGCATGGTCTAAAAACGTAAAAGGATGAGCCTTCGCCAAAGTCGCCAACCACAAAGATAACTTAGCCAAATTCACCGCAAAAGGGTTTTTATCCACACCATACAAACACCGTTGCGCTACTAACCGCCGCGCATAAAGTAACGGTTCTTCATCAATTGGAATTTCAGGTAATACGTTTTGCTTATTCCACGCTTCAACTAATTTTTCAGCCAACTGACGACAACTTTCCACCAAAAACGCCCCCGAACCCATCGCCAAATCACAAACTTTCAAGTCTAAAATCTGCTCTGGTGTGGGGTTTTCTCCCAAAGCCGATAAAATCGGTCTGAGAGTTTCTTTCACAATCGGCTCAGTTAAAGCACGAGGCGTATAATGAGAACCACTACGCCGCCGTTCTTCCCCCGGTTGCAAATACAGAGAACCCGCAGACATTAAACTCGGCGTTTTCGGTGATACCTTGCGTCCTAAAGCCGCCACTACATCCTCTGGTGTCCTCGCATCCTTTAACTCACTTAGGGATTTACAAGTAATTTCACAACCTGCAACATCCTTTAAATATTTAGCCCGTTCTCCCACCTTAGTTTTGAGAACTTCCTCAACGCTGACAACCACCGTCACCGAAGATTTGGAACCTTTGGGTTTACTCCAAACACCAATAGCAGGACTACTTGCTCTTTCTACCTCATAGCCCATAATTGCGGTATAGACGGAACCAATTTGTTCCACATCCAGAGAACGGTAAGATAGACGTTCTCCATCCAGTACCAGTAACCCTTGCAATACCCTGTGAATTACCCCATCTGAAACGCGAGGGGGTTCAAGACTTTCCCCTGTTTGATATTCTGTAGACTGGTGACGACCTTCTAAAAACGGATATTCATCTGGGTCAAATAGTTGCCCATGACGAGCAGGTAAGTACAAATCAGCGTGACTGCCGCCATCGTAAACCAAACGGAACAGACTCAGCAACCATGCCCAAGCACCATACCTCTGATCCATTGTATCCGGGTAATTCCCTGCATCTTCTCTCAAGCGATCGTAAAGACCACTAACTGAGTAGTAGCGTGTATAAACTGCATCTTGAGACATCAGTCCCCGGTCTTCAGCGTAAAGCAGGAACACCAACCGCAGCAAGATGGTAATCAGTCCACCGTAAATATGCTGGGGCGCAGTGGTAGCACTTGTGTTGAGCGGAGTCGAAACAATGTCACTCACTAAGCGGCTTTTAGTGGTTGCATCTGCGATTTGGAAGCCGCGCAGTAAATCCCATAATGCCTCTAATACCTGCTCTGCAAGCTTAATAGAGACATCGTTTTGATATTTCCGGCTTTTTTCCAGGATTGCAGACAAACGGCGATCGCTAGGGACATTAAACAGTCGATCAGCCGAGAGCAACATCTCCATTGCACCCAAAATCAGCCGCCCAGATACCTCACACATTGCCTGTACAGGAAAAGTCAGGTGTCCCGATGACTCTCCAAGTGGTGCATATACCAAACGTAATTCTGTACCGTTGCACAATAGCCCAGTATAAACTTTTGTTTCTTTTAAAAGGCGCTCAAACTTAGACTGGGGGCTGGCGTGCCAACCAGTAGATTTACTATCCTCCGCGCCGGCATTGTCGAGTTCAGTACCATCAGGAAGCACCTGTACCAGCATCATCCAGCCGCCATTAGGGTCGGGTACAGCATACGTAGGTGTCAAAACTTCGTTGTAATCTGGTAGCGCGATCGCTAATTCTTTTGGACTGACAACTAAATCTTCTGCCTGCCAACCTAAAACATTGATAGTAAAAGCAGGAAAGTCGTCAATTCCAAAGGTTTCCTTGCCCATGTCACCAGAGAAGGGTTCACGTCTAGCAACTGTAGCGAGTGTTTGTTGCAGTTCTACCACATTGCGGTTAACCACAGCTTGGGCTGCTGACAATGCAGGGGGAGACACCACCAACCCCACCGGCTGGAGAAAGCCTAACCATTCTTTATGTAACCGAATTTCTGGATCGTTTGCCATTGTTTATACTCCCTCTAGCCGGAAATCGGCCATAAATAAATTACGCCGACTGGCTCAACTCGCACTGCTTTTACTTTGTAGGCGGCTTCAATCCGAGCTGGTTCTGAAATTAATTCGGTTGCGATCGCTTGAAGGCGTTTTTCCCAATGGCGACGGTCTGCATCCAATTGGCGCTGTTCTTCTATAAATGGAAGAGACAACTGCACTGCCTTAGATTCTTCCTGACACTTGAGAATTCGCGTCTGCTGTTCCTCCAGAATGTTCTTCATCTCAACAGCTTCTTTAGTACCCCGATTAGCCAGCTTTTTCTCAGCACTTTCTGCCAAAGCTGTGGCGCGGCGTTCCAGATGAGGAATTAATTCTGCTACATCTTGGGCAGCACTTTTTTTCAATCGCTCTTTTACCGCTTCGGCAACTTCCAGCAAGTGAGGGGAAGCTAGGGAATTTTCCAGTAATTCCAGTACGTTGTCTTTCTCGCCTTCTCTTAAACGCTGAAGTTTCTTGCGTCCCCGGCTGGTTGGATCTGACCACTCTGCTGCGACTGCAATTACTTGATCGTGTAAGCGAGAAGCCCGTTCACCATACAGAGCCAGCCTTCCCAGTGCAATCACTTTTGGCATGGGGTCATCAGTCAGACAAATACAAGCACGAGTTAATTCATCGTGCAAGAAACCCTGAGCTAGAAACCTGCTCAGTAAACGCTGGACAATTCTGTGTTCTAAATGCAGATGAACTACATCCCCATCCAAGGAACCAGGATCTCGAAAGACTACAGGACGAATTGGTGCTTCTTTCCGCCATTCCCAAGGCTTTTGTCCGATTTTTCGAGGTGTTCTCAGGGTATCAAGTGTAGTTGACCATGTTGGATCTGCACCAGTACGCTGGTCGAGAGCCGGAATTGTCCAACGCGCAGTTACAGGGTTGTTAGCAACCTCATTCACATCTACAGGGGCAAGTTTTGGGACTCCCAGAATTTCTAAAGAAGCAGAAATTGCATTACGGAAGTGATTGTCATCTAGTCCCAACCAATCCCGCGAGTCTTTCAACATTTCTTGTAAATTCTCTACTTGTTTAGTCAAATCCTGTTGGCGGAGTCTGGCTTGCTCCAGTTCCTCATTAATTACTTCTGTATTTACTGTTTCCCTGTTATTAAGTTGCTCTGCTTTATTAATCGAATCGGCAAGATTATTTACTTCTTGATGGCGAATACCATTAGCCAGTAAGCGCGACACATTTCTTTCAACTACTGGTGCAAGAGAGCCAAGTTCTTGTTGAATCGTGGCTGTTTTCCGCACCAATACATCCAATACTTTGTCTTCTGTGCGTTGCGGTAAGACAAAGTAATAACAATTGACAATAGGCGATCGCTGTAATTTGCGGTCAATCCGTCCGTTACGCTGTTCCATCCTTGATGGGTTCCACGGCACATCAAAGTGGAACAAGTCAGCACAGTTATTTTGCAGGTTCACCCCTTCTCGTGCTGCATCTGTGGCGATTAGGATTCGCAAGGGATGACGTGCTGGGTCAGCATTAAATGCACTTTTAATAGCTTCGCGGCGTTCTTCTCCAATGCCCCCGTGAAATACATCTATGCGTTCTTGTTCACGGTTAGAATTAGCGATCGCACTTTGTAATTGCTGTTGTAAATAACGTTTAGTATCTGTATATTCTGTAAAGATGATTACTCGTTTTTCTAACCAAGTAGCATTCGGTTGACCCAAATCAGGACAGAGATTTTGGCGAATCCAGTCTACCAGTTGTTGAATCCGTGGATCTGGCTGGTAGCGAGAGGAATTCGCTACATCTGCCATCTCATCTAAAATTGCTAATTCACGCGCTGTTTGTCCGGCAGCCTGCATACTAGCTGCTGCCATTTGAGCATCTTCTTCTGCAATTACTTCCTCTTCGGAAAATTCAGCCCGTTCGTCATCAGCACCAGGGGATTCAAACAGTAACGGTAGACTGGCTTGATGTATAGAGGGACGGTTCACTGCTTGCTTTTCCATCGCCGTCCGATGCACCTTTAAAGTCCGAGCAAATGCCTCAATGGAAGACAAAAGACGCTTTTGTAGGGAAGTAATTACTAGCATTGCCGTAGTCTGGGTAGACTTGGCTGCATCTTTAAGTCGTTCTTCACGCAAACTGCGATATTGTTGCAGCAATCGGGATAACTTCAGTTCTGGCGCGTCTTCTGGTAGGTTATCAATAACTATAGGAAGAACGTAGCGTTGGGGAAACTCTTCTCCGATCTCCCGTAAATCTTGCTTTAAGCGCCGCACCATTACAGTGTCCAGCAACTTGCGATTACGAACGGGTACTCCTCGGCAGAAACGCTGGGGGTCAAGGATTTCTAGTAAGGCAGCGAAGCTGTTGGAATGTCCATTGTGGGGAGTGGCAGACAAAAACAGCTTGTGTTCAAAACGCGGTGCTAAATCTCGAACAGTTTTGGTAAGTTGAGAATCAACGGCATACTTTGCACCACTCGCAGGTGCAGCATTGTGAGCTTCGTCCAGGATGAGCATGGAAGCAGCCGCGAAATCACCAAGCCAGTCCCTTAATGGTGCGGCATAGGTTTCATCTCGTAGCAAAGCGTGGGAAATAATGAACCGAGTGTGTGTCATCCAAGGGTTAATTCCATAACCCCTTTCTTGACGACGGGCAGCAATAAACTCACGGTCAAGAATCATAAATGTGAGTCCAAAGCGACTCTCCATTTCTTCTTGCCATTGCCTTACCACTGACGGCGGACACGAGATAACGACTCGTCTAACCTTTTGTCGCATCAGCATCTCACGCAGTATCAGCCCTGCTTCAATTGTCTTGCCCAGCCCTACATCGTCAGCAATAAACAAACCGACTCTCGGCATCAGCAAAGCTTTACGTAGCGGCTCTAATTGATAAGCTTTGACTTCTATTCCCGCGCGGTAAGGCGCTTGGAAAAGCTTGGCATCTGTGGAGGTTACGCAATTCCACCGTAATGTGTGCAGGTAGGCAGAAAATAGACGCGGATTATCAAAACCTCGATTCGCTATGGAATCCCATGATGTCGCCCCTACGATTTTGGCATCTATTTCCCGTTCCCATAGGACTTCTAGCGATTCTCCTAACGCATCATCTTCTAAACAAGAAAGGCTAACTTTTGTGTCTTGCTCTGGAGACGGTTTCGACACAACTTCTTCTACAAGATACTGCCGCGATCGCACACGCACAATCTGTCCAGTTACAATGTCAGTCACTTGTGTCTTCCTCTTTGTAACTGGACTGGTATTATCCCTCCCATGACAATTTCACTCCCCTAAACCCTTATGTCTAATGACTGGTTGGACTAGAGTGCTAAGAAAGCAACTATGCTTTTTAAGTAGCAAGTATAAAATACTTTATTAATCTATTCGAGTCTTAGCACCTGCTACATCTTATTAAGTATTTTTCTATACGGCTATATTATTTAGCTAATTATCAATAAAATTTTAAAGCTTTTATTTTATAAGCAATTTACAAATTATTTTTCTCAGAAGTCTTACGTAGATTAGTTTTCAAACCCAGGTCAACACTAAAATTTTATAGTAAAAATACTTAGTTTTTTAGAGTAAGCGATATTTTGTTGTACGACTTTGAGATAGCTTCCTTGGAGTAGCGATCGCCTTATGCTTTGAGAATTTAATTCACGAAAATTCCAGTACTAATTTTGTACAATTACCCCTAAAGTGCCATTGCTCGCACGTAAATAATCAGATGGGGATATCAGAAGCAGCATACCTCGCATTCCACCAGAAACAGTAATCTGCTCAAATAGAGTTGCCGTTTCATTAAGGTAAACTGGATAGTCTTTTTTACTAGCTAAAGCTGTTACACCCCCACGAATATATTCTGTTAGTGGCTGGACTTCCTTGAGGGCAACTGTCTCAACCTTCCGGTTTCCTGAAATCCGCAGAATATTACTATTATGTAGATGTGTAATGAAGTTGACTGCCTTCAGCAAGAATTTCTTTCTTTATATCGACTGCCAATTTTATAAACACTCCGCAGGTTTTGAGCATTTCGTCAAGTTGCTCTTTTGTCGCTCGAACACTAAATATTTAAAATCAGATATTAGTTATTATCTCTAGAAATTGTTTTTGTAAATTTATTAATTCTAATGATTTTGATTCTAAGTTTATAAATAAAACGCTTGGCTGATTAGCTTTTGTTACCATAGTAATTATTTGCTCTTCAGCATTAATTTTTTTCAAAATATGGTGAATTAAATCACTTTTTGATTTATTGTATGTTTGAACTTCTGTTTTTTGGACTAAAAACAATGGATATGCAAAGATAATGAGATTTAACATATTTGCAGGATTATAACTATTGATAAGGGAATTAATACCATACTTATTAAAACTAAAAGATAAATCTCTTTCTTGTAGATAAATATCCTTATATATACTAATTTTGGTAGCCTCTATTAAAGCTGTTTTAACATTATTTACATCATCAAGTAAATAATGACAAATTGCTAATCCTAAGTAAGTATAAAAAAGTCGCTCTCTTTTTCAAGACAAGTAGCCTTAGTAAAACTATCCCTGGCATCGTTAATCAGAATAGACTTTTGTTCATCAGAAGAGCTAGAATTACACCCCTGAACAAGTGTTTTCCAAGCAGCATCAAACTCTACCTGCATCAAGAGATCAAGTTTACTTTCAATAGATTCTATTAATTTCAAAGCCTTAGCCATTTTTATGGAAATGTCAACAGTTGCTTTAGAAGCTCCGAAAAGTGCTGTTAAAGAAATAGGTTCACTCATATTAATAACTACCTAATTGATTACAATGTTTACTTGATTACTGCTCATCTTTTAGATTCAAGCGATCACATGGTGTTTCCTCTAAGAATTAGGGAGCGATCACTCAACTATCAATTAAATTACTTGGGCTGCTACTTTACCTAATTCTGTAGTTACAGGAGACAAAACGTTTCACATAAATTATGAATATAAATAGATTCATTCTTGTGGTTTAAAGACATCAAGGTGTTCCAGTAGAGTAACTTCTTTCGCAACTATTTGTACATCGGAGAATATTTTAAAATCTTGACATTTATCAAACACAGTGAATTTATCTTTATGAGTTGCACAAACTATTGGATCGCTGAAATTATAAGTCTTTTTAAGCCTATTATCAAGATAATTTGCTCTGATAAAATAAATAATCCAAGTGATTAAGTATCTATTATTCATTTCATGCTCCTTTAAAATGTCAAGAAATTCTTCAAGATGTTCAATGATCAAGTCTATGTGCTTGTAACCAAAAGAAGACTTTAAAATAGCTTCTATAATAGCAAGAACTTTGGGAAATGATTTGATTCTCAAATTCGCAAACATAAGTAATAAACTTATAACTTTAGTTAGTGATTTACTTTCCAGTTGATTAATACGAATTTCATATTTTTCATCTATAATGTCAGCCAAAAATCTGTCAATCACTCCAGTTCCGGGGTTATTTTTATCAATTTTGATAACAGATAAACATACTTCCTTAAAACGCTTAAAATCATAATCTTCCTTTGGCTGAGGATTCACAGCATGATATTCTGACACCCAGTTGCGAAAGAGACCATCTGGCAACCTATGGATTGCAGTCTTTCCATCATTAAGCTCAAGGCGATACTCCTTTAAGGCTGCTTGCAGAGCTTTGATCACTGAAAGACCTGCTGTCTCGCTTTTTGCAAGAATACGGTAATCATCTTTAAATCTAACTACGGCTACATCATTTTTTAATGATTTTGATAGCTCCCTATCTACTCCTGACAGAACTATTTCAGAGATTATGTCCGAGACTACAGGGCCGATTGGCACCCCATTAGTACATCCATCATTAGCATTTTGAAATAGTTTGTCTAAGCGATTTCCAATAAAACTGTAGCTATGTCGGTTGTCTTTTTGTCTGATGATATCTTTGCCATGTAATACCCACGGTATGCTGTGTGTATAGATGGATGGATAAAAGTTTTTGATGTCTGTTTTGATCAGATACTTGTATCGAAATGCAATAGACGCAACATCATTCTCTGCCATTTCAATAAACTCATAGATCATTCTCCCACTTCTAAGTCCTCCAATCTCTCCTTCTTGATTCTCGTCTACAGGAATAGGAAAACTATAAGAGCAAACTTTGTTTTCTTCATGAAAAAGACAGCTAAGTATATCATCCCAATTTTCAGCAATTGTGAATGCAATATCTGAATGAATTTCTGGATCAATAATTCCAAATGTTCTGTCTGTTAACTCAGTTTTGGGAAAGTGTACTTGCTGAAATTCCGAAGTTTTTGGTTTAAATTCTTGCTTTCCGTTTTTCTCTTTGCATGGAAAGTAAAGATTGCCAAATTCAGGATATTTACTCACGACAAAACACGGTGGCAACACATAAGATTCTGGAAAGTATCCCTTAGTTACCAACCACTTGTAGATATCTGGCTTAACAAGTGCTTGTGCAAGCTCCTTCGTGCGTTGACAATGTTCTTCAGGTGTGCGGCTCATATTTTGGCTTCGTATCGTGTCAAGGGTTTTTGTAATTTATTGTTAATTTTTGGTTAGATGTTTGAGGTATAAATCCTTGGTACATCATTTATAAAATTACTAAGATTCTTCTGAAATCCTCTGGAATCTATTGAATAAGCAGACATAAACAACCTTTTCTTTGCCCTCGTCATTGCGACATAAAATAACCGCCTTTCTTCCTCTAAATTATTGTCACGAACACTGAAAAAACTGGGGAATTCACCCTCGGTAGCACCTGCAATGAAAACACTGTCAAACTCCAGACCTTTGGACTGATGAACCGTAATCATAGGAACTTGGTTATCGTCCTGAGAAACTTGATCTAAATTTTTCGCCAGGGCAGTAAATTCAAGGATGCTACGTAAAGCCGTATCAGGGTGCAAATCTGGCTCATCCCGTTCCTGAAAAATCCGTACAAGATGGAGAAGGTTTTTGAGGTGTTTTTCTTCTGCTTGGTAATAACTGTAGAGTCCAGATTCTACAAGCAATTTATCCAGTAGATATGAAGGTCGTAGTCTTTGGCTAGCATCCCGCCAGTTATCTATCTGTTTAGCGAATCCTTCAAACGCCTCTCCATAGCGATACACCAATGCCTGACGGTAATCGGCTTTATGCTCAATGAGTGGAATTAGCACTGCTAGCAAGTCAATTGTGGTTCGCACATCATCCATTGCCTTGTGACTAGGCAGATGTGCAAGATTTAGATGCTTTGCCAATGCTTCTAGGTTGTAACGGTCAGATTTGATAAAGCGATTTGCTATATCTAACGTGTCTTCCCATTGCAGTTTTGGAGCAGTGATACCAGCTTTTTGGGCTTGGGCAGTCACCATCTTGATGTCAAAACCCACATTATGCCCAACCAGTATGGAACTCCCGACAAACTCGAAGAACTCACAGAAAACATCTTCAGCAGGTCTACCATGTTCTGCTAGAAAGCGATCGCTATGTCCATGTATCTGCTCTGAGTCACCAACACTGACAGTATTAGCAATATAAGCATGAAACTCAGCTTGTGGTTTCCCTTCAAATAGACGGATTGCGGCAATTTCTACAACCTCATCCTTGCTGACCGAAAATCCTGTTGTCTCTACATCAAAAACAATTACTGTACTAGATGAATAGGTTGTCAAAAGTTCACTGAACGGATCACCATTAATAAACGTCCGGCTTGATGCCATATCTGTCAAATTAAAGCCGCATTCCTTTCCTTCTTCAATTACTCCTGTTATGGTTGCGTCACCAATTCCACGACTGAGGCGAAGCAACATTCGACGCATCGAACCTGCATCAAAAGGGTTCAAGATAAGACGCAAATAAGCAAGTGCATCTTTAACTTCCTGCCGCATAAAAAATTGGAATCGCTCAACTGTGACGCAAGGAATACCCATGCGCTCCAACATTTGACTAACAACTTCTGTGCGTTTATGACTGCGGGCAAGAATTGCTACTCGGCTGTAGACAAAATCTTTTTGATTGGCTGCTAGTTGCTGGATTTGTCTACCAATCCACTCTGCCTCTGCTTGCTCATTGTTCGCTAAATGAACTTGAATCAGTTCTCCTACTTCACAATCAGGAGCAGGTGTAATCTTTGTTTTTCGGTGTTCAAATGAATCTGCAAACCCAGAAGCCGCGTTTAGCAGTGTTTTTGTTGCTCGATAGTTCCAGGTTAGGGAATACTCTGCGGGGTTAAAGTCACGCTTAAATTGCTCAATTACTTTATCCGGCTCAGATCCTCGCCATTCATAAATGGTCTGATCTAAATCTCCAATCATCGCCAGATTACCACTGTTAGCTGCTAGATGCTTAACGATGCCGTACTCCGAAAGATGAGTATCTTGAACTTCATCAACCTGAACAAAATCAAACTTATCTGCCCAACGTTGGCTAATCTCCGGTTCATGGTGTAACATCACCCGGACATAAAACACCAGATCAGCAAAGTCTAAGGCGTGACGTTTTTGTAGAACAGATTGATACTGAGCAGCACGTTTGGCATCATAGTTAGAGCCTAATGGGGCATACAGTTTTTCAAATGGATAATCCAGGGATAATTGGCGATCGCTAGCCAAAGTTTTGCAGTTAGCCAAGTTAAAAAATAACTGTTGGGCATCTTTATCATTCGATAGATCGAAAACTTCCTTGACCAGTTCAACACAGTCGGCATCATCGTAGATGACAAAATCTGCTGGTAATCCAAGCTGACGAGCCTCGATCCGCAGCATAGAGGTACACAGACCATGAAAAGTTTTAATTGTCAAATCATGTAATTGATTTGGACAATACTGAGATAGCCGCTCACTCATTTCCTTAGCGGCTCGGTTCGTAAACGTTAAGCAGAGAATCCTTTGAGGAGAGATGCCCCTATTTATTGCACATAGAACTCGCTCTGCCAAAACACGGGTTTTACCTGTACCAACCGGGGCAAGTACTAAAATTGAGCCTTCAGTATGTGTGGCGATCGCATTTTGTGCAGAGTTAAGTTCATTGCTATACATAAAGAATTAAATTTAATTATTATTATCTGAGGAATTACTTGATATAAGCCTTTTAATCATTGGCTTAACTTCATAACCAATAGCTTCTGAAATTAATTTACATTCTTCGGGAGTAACGTGTTGTCTAACATACGCAGGAAACTTATCAGGTATGTAAGTTTCTTCTAGCCATTCATGAAATTTTCCTAATAATTCATAGGGATAAATGTTTGCAAGCTGTTCACTCCTGCCATCTGGATAACAATGAATATATTGCTCAAAATCAGTGTCATATCCGTTCTTTCTTAGCCAATGACACCACGTTCTACCTACTGAAGCATCAACAGTAGCTCTATCGTGTAAAGGCGCTCCTTTAGCTTCTAATTTCCTCATTAGTTTGCCTATTTCTTCAAAAACGCACCATGTACCCTTTGGTAATGTTGTCTTTTGCTCAAACATCATTAAGCGTTCATACCAAACACGCTGGTAAGGATGTAAATTGACAGGTTTTTGAGTCGGAGTTTGACCAGTAAAAAGCCATTGCTCTACCCAGTCCGATACCATCATTTCAAACTCAGGTGAGAGCCACATGGCAAAGGAAACAGCAAGCTTAGGATGAATCCAAACTTCCCTGTTTTTATTTTCTCCTTTCTTCTGCACAAGGTCATAAACCTCAATTCCAGTTTTACTAGATAAAAGTTCTAAATACTCAATAGTTCTATCTTTTTCAAACCATTGATTAGGGTTTCTATATTTGCTAACTTGTTGCTCATATGCTTTTGTTAATTTTGTTGCACTAATATAACCATCAAATTTACGTTGACTAACAATTAATTCACCAACTTTGTGTTCAATATATTGCATAAGTATTTTCTTATAATAATCTTCACTTCTCCAGCCATCAGCTTATACAGATGAGCCGCCCTATCTCAATCTCTGCTTCCCGGTCTTCTACACCTTGATATTTAACATTAAGGTATTTTTGGACTATGCCTTCGACAGATAGGATCTTCGTGACAGCTTCTAAATGCTTGATGGTGAGTGGAGAAAGCTAGTGGCAACATCGAGGTTAATTTGCTTCTCGTCTTCAATTTAGACTTTGAGGATAGATTCTGGTTTATGTTAGTAATTGTCGATGTAGTTAAGGAGGAGGAGTATGTATCTCCTACGTATATTTATCTCTATTTTCCTGACAATATTTTTCAGCTTCTTTTACCCATAATTCATACCAATACCAAGTTTTAGCTACTTGAACACCAAAAGATTTTTTCGGCTCTTTTGCATTTAAAGACTTCCATAATTCTGTATGATGTTGCATTGCAAATTTTGAAAATCCTTTTTGGTTCATTTGTTCAACAATCTCTTTAGGCAAAAATTTCTTTTTTTCTGTTTCTTTAATAACTGTATAGGTGGCGTTGACATCTTTTGCAAGAGGCGAATCTGCCTTGATAAATTCAATAATTTTATCAGCTTGTCCTTTGTGGTTAACAAGTTTTGCTACAAATAAAACTCTATAAGCAAACTTTGGGCTGTTGTATTCATCTTCTGACAACTTAGCATCAAATCCTTCAATAAATTTTTTAATATTGTTGGGTAGGTCTTTTCCTTCCTTCAAATTATCAACTTGATATTCATCAATGGATGAAAATTGAAGGCTAAAAGATAGATACTTTTCTATGCCTTTATCATCACCAAAAAGCTGCTTAATGTAAAAGTTATAGTTCAGACAGCAGGCTTGAAACCTAGCACTTAAATATTTATCTATTTTAGTCGTCATTTGATGTTCAATTTCATGACGCAGAAGAATCAAAAATTTAAGATTGTTAGCAGTGTCTTTATCTATAGGAGTATAAATATAATTTAGGCACTGCTCAAGCTCCCAGTGCTTAAATACTCCTGTTTTAGTTCTCAAATATCTTCTCCTTTTTCCTATACTTGATTGGTTAAAATATATATATTTAATTTTCTTCTTCCGATAATAAGCATGAAGTAAATATGTCCATGCAATGCACATAATTACAATGAAGATTTCAGATTTAAAAGTTATTTGTGGATTATTAAATATTTGAACGGCAGCTAGAGCAGCTTCTCTGGATTTAAAGATTAGTGCATCTGCTACAGAAGCAATTCTTCTTTTACGTTTAAGCTGCTTTGCCATTACCCCCTAACCTTTGCTCACCAAAATACTTTTGCTTTAAATCCTGGCTTTGTTCACCCAAATCGCGTAGATTATTTTCAATCTTCTCCATCGCTAGCGGTGACGGTTTAGAGTGTCCATTCTCCCACCGGTTAATTGTAGGATAAGTGACACCCAAAGTAGCTGCAAACTGTTCTTGCGTTAGCCCGCTCAAAAGCCGGAGTTCACGAATGAGCTTACCAACTTCTGGCTGTTTGATAACTAGAGGCTTTTTTGTGGTCATTTAGCTTCTGAACTCAAATAACAAACTTGATGTAACACTTGATATATCATTTGTTTTATATTAACTACACCTATGCTTATGCGCTCTCCGTAAAAACTCGGAAATTTTTTGAATTAACAAGATTTTAAGCAGTTTCGCCCAACTGAAAAGGCATAGAATGCGATAACTTCTCTACGAGACGCTCTTGCGTTCGTTAAGCTGCGCGTAGTTTACCGCCGTAGGCATCGCCCGCTTCGCCCCAGTTCTCTTGGAATTTAACAAGCATAAATTACGTATACGGCCAACGCACAGGCGATCGCTCCCCTGCTTTCCTCGCTTGAATTGGGTGGGGTAGGCGATGTCTGCGATGGGCTTCTCTAGGAGAGGCTACGCCAACGCGATCGCACCCCTACAGTTGCTCCATCTTCACACCTGCCACTTCCATCATCACCCTAGTAATCGGCACAAGCCGCCCCACAGTTGCCAGAGCGATCGCTTCTCCCAATCAAGTGAGGAAATTGCCCCATCGCACCCATCTAATGAGAGTGAAAAGTAGCCTGGATATCTTGCAAATTACCTCATTTACCAGTAAAAAGCCCGTAGGCTTACTGAAAATCATTTGGTCAACTCAATGAATAAAATCTTGTTCCTTTGTACCGGCAATTATTACCGTAGCCGCTTTGCTGAACATCTATTTAATTGGTTAGCTGTTAAGCAGGGGTTAGATTGGCAGGCTGATTCACGAGGTTTAGCACTTGAGCAGGGTGTAAACAATGTGGGGCCAATTTCTCGATATGCGGCTGAGGCTTTAGCAGTGCGCTTAGTAAACCTACCGGATGATGAACGGTTTCCACTGCCAGCCAGTGAGCCAGATTTTCAGTCAGCTACTAGAATTATTGCCCTAGATGAATTAGAACACCGTCCACTAATGAATGAACGCTTTCCCCACTGGGCAGATGCTATTGAATACTGGCTAGTTCACGATATAGATAAAACCTCTGCAACCGTTGCCCTTGGGCAAATTGAGAAACATATACTGCAACTCGTAGAACAATTAGCTCAAAGTTACTAGCAAGGCGATAGGCGATCGCTCAAGTTTCCTCTAAGAAAAATGGGCAAGCTACATAACCTGGAACGGGAGCCCGATTTCTCAATTACTGCACAGATCGCTTATTCCTTCAGCGTGTTGGTGGTCGCTACCGCTTCATCCACAAACTACTGCAAGACCACTTCGCCCAAATGGAGTTTAAGCGCAATGTTGACTGAAAAAGAAACTACAGTTAGCCATCGCTCCCCAGTAAATACAAGCGATCGCGTAGACCATCGCCCCAAAAAAATCAAGAGAGGAAAAGCTGCACCCCAACAGCGATGCCTATGGCGGGTACGCCATCGCGCTTTCTTGCCCAAGCTAGGTATCGCACCTCAACAAATGGGAACCCTGGTAACAGTTGCGTTTACCAGTCTCATGAAATTCTTGAACTTCCTCAAACCCAAACCAGCCCAGCCAACTATTCTATGCTACGGACAACAAAGCTCCCGCGTTAGCCAAGAGCAAATTCAATCGCTGATGGAATGGTTGTTTGCTAGTTTAATGGCGGCTGAATATTTCGGTAAATCCCATATTATCTGGTACGACGACAACAACCCAGACCCCGCAAGAGAGCAAACAGTTAAAAAAATTGTGCGCTCTGGTGAGCCAGTTTTCTTATATCGCTGTGGTGGTAAAGTGCAGCCACCGCCCAAAGGCTACTATTGGCGGATGATGCAGGAACACCCATCGATGCGGATTTATCAATTAGAAATAAAGGATGGGGAGTGATGGGGCGTAGGCGCAGCCCCTCTCCTGAAATTCTTAGAGGATAAAGTCAGAGCGATGTCTACGACGGGCTGTGACGCTCCTGCGTCGCTAACGCTACGCTATCGGTGTCGCTCCTCTCCTGAAATTCAAGCGAGGATAAACATCAAAGCAGCGATGCCTACCCTCTTCCTGGTAAGCATCACACTTATTCAATTACCATCACCGGATAGAGTCAGAGAAGGAAAATTAATGATAGCTTGAGATGATGGAAAGTTCATCTCAATCCCCGAAGTGAATAACTCAGTATTAATTGCCCTGACCCTCACCACGTCTATAGTTCTATCGGCAGTCAGCATTGCTGGTACTGTCCAAGGTTCAACCCATGCCATCAAAATGTCTTCATTTAACCTCAGTTCTCAAAAATGGCAAAACCGCGTGTTACTAGTCTTTGCACCGTCTGTTGATAACCAGAGCTATCAGCAACAGATGCAGCTATTGCAGAAAGCGGTTTTAAAGACCGGGATTTAGTTCTCGTTCAGGTTTTGGCAACAAATGAAAGCTATGCCAACGGACAGTTAATAGATCAGTCTGCTGCTGCCAATTTGCGCGCTCGCTTCAGAGTTAATAAAGAAAATTTTCGCGTCATCTTGGTAGGCAAAGATGGTGGTGTTAAGCGCCAAGGCACAAAACCTGTCAAAGCCACAGCAATTTTTGAGCAAATTGACGCTATGCCGATGCGTCAGCAAGAAATGCAACAGCGAGGCAGAAAGTAGCTATAAAATTCTTAGAGGAAAAGTTTGGATGAGCGATCGCTATGAAGGTAAGAGAATTTACACAAGCGATCGCTATCAAGTGGTTTTGATCAGCCTGGGTCAGAAAATATGAGTAAGATTTGGTTGGGGTCTGAATCCCCATCCAAATCCTAGTACCCAGTACAACCAGTTCCCAGTCCAATCTAATTTTTGATCTAGGAGAAAAACTTGAAAAATATAGTAACTTCTGTTTTAGACAAAGAACGAACCATTGCACAGCCTAGATTTAATCGTTGGCTAATTCCTCCAGCAGCATTAGCAATACACTTGTGCATCGGACAAGTGTATGCATTTAGTGTGTTCAACCTGCCTATGACCAAACTTATCGGCATTACGCAATCAGCACCGACCGATTGGAACTTGCCGACTCTCGGCTGGATATTTTCTAGTGCGATTGCCTTTCTAGGGATTTCTGCGGCTCTATTTGGCAAATGGGTTGAAAAACAAGGCCCCCGCAAAGCAATGTTTGTTGCAACACTCTGCTTTAGCGGCGGCTTCTTTATTTCTGCTTTTGGAGTGTATTTACATCAGATTGTACTTGTTTATCTTGGTTACGGTGTATTAGGCGGTATTGGCTTAGGTATTGGCTATATTTCTCCCGTCTCGACGTTGATTAAATGGTTTCCCGACCGTCCAGGGATGGCAACAGGGATGGCAATTATGGGATTTGGTGGCGGAGCGATCATTGGTTCGCCACTCGCGGTAGCACTGATGGAGCATTTTAAATCTTCCACCTCTGTCGGGGTATGGCAAACATTTGTGGTTATGGGTGTAATTTACTTTTGTCTGATGATGTGTGGTGTCTTCTTTGTACGTATTGCACCACCTACTTGGCAACCCCCACACTACACACCACCTACTCAACCCCAAAAGTTGGTAACAACGTCAAATATTACTGCTGATAACGCAATTAAAACACCGCAATTCTGGTTGTTATGGATTGTATTATGTACAAACGTCACCGCTGGAATTGGTGTTTTAAGCCAAGCTTCGCCCATGATTCAGGAAATCTTTAAGGTTTCTCCCTCAGTCGGTGCTGGATTTGTCGTGCTGTTAAGCTTGTTTAATTTAGTTGGTCGGTTTTTCTGGTCATCTTTATCAGACTACATCGGCAGGAAACAAACCTATATGATTTTCTTTGGTTTAGGCATACTTTTGTATGCTTCAATTCCGACAATTGGCGAACTTGGGAATATTCTACTGTTTTACATCGGTTTTTGTATCATTTTGACCATGTATGGTGGTGGATTTGCCACCATTCCTGCTTATCTGCGTGATTTATTTGGAACAATGCAGGTTGGCGCTATTCATGGACGGTTGCTCACGGCATGGTCTGTGGCAGGTGTTATCGGCCCAGTTCTTGTAAATTACATCCGCGAGTTTCAGATCAATCACGGGATACCGAAAGCTCAAGCCTATACAGTGACTATGTATATCATGGTAGGAGTATTGATTATTGGCTTTATTGCCAATCTACTCATAAGTGAAGTTCACAGAAAATATACTATTGGACAAGAGCAGTTATAACCAATCTCCAAGTTGATTCGGGGTAGGAGGTTCGTAGCTTGCCGTACTTCTCTTCTTAGAGGAAAAGTTGCACCCCAACAGCGTAGGCGTAGCCCGCCTTCGGCATCGCCCCCGTAAAATACAAGCGAGGAAAAGTTGCACACTTGAGGAGCGTAGTTTACCGCCGCAGGCATCGCTGTTTTGTGACAGTACACTGGTACTATGAAAATCAAAGAGTGCGATCGCTGCCTCCTTTACGCCCACAATCCCCACATAGTCTGTGCTGCTAGTTTAATGGCGGCAGAATATTTGGGGAAATCCCATATTATCTGGTACGACAGCGATAACCCAGACTCCAGCCTAGAGCAGAAAGTTAAAAAAATTGTGCGCTCTGGTGAGCCAGTTTTCTTATATCGCTGTGGTGGTAAAGTGCAGCCACCGCCCAAAGGCTACTATTGGCGGATGATGCAGGAACACCCATCAATGCGGATTTATCAATTAGAAATAAAGGATGGGGAGTGATGGGGCGATCGCTCTATATAACCAAAACTAAGCTTTGGAGCGTTAGCTCGGTGTCACCGAAAAGCAGAAACAAAACGCGATCGCAGAACCGCTCTATTGCTCAAATTTCCTCGCTTGAAAATAGCATAGGCATAGCCCCCGCAGGTATCGCCTTATCTTCTGTCAAATCCCCGTCAACGCGATAGCAATTCTTCTCATATATTTGCTGCTGAATTATTGTCTGAGATAGTATAAATAGTTTGTTAACCCTATATACTCAGCTTGTAGCCGTTTTGAGCAAATTGACGCTATGCCGATGCGCCAGCAAGAAATGCGCTCTTCGAGGCAGAAAGTAACTTAAAAATACAAGCGAGTCAAAGTTAAGAGGAGCGATCGCCTGGGTTTTCCTCGCTTGTATTACAGCACTTTCCGGAATCATGAAGTACAGTAGCAGCAGTTAGCAAAGACTCTCGCTATCAAGCTTTAGTTCTCACCAACCGTCTCAATCGCAAGATTCAGTTCATACCGTCTTTTTTCCGGCTTAATTGCTACAATTATGACCCTCTTAAGTTCGACGAAATTGTTACGTAATATGGTACGGTGGATTCATGGCTCTCGTAACGCTGTCATACTTAAGTATTTTTTCTACTGGCAGAATAGGGTTGAGTGAGCTTTCTTACTTTTGAGACATCCTGTCAGATTAAAACATCAACAGGTTTCAAACATCATTTAAGCAAGGAGAATAAGATGGCTAACACTGCTCAGATATTGAACGTTACTGGTCAAGGAGAAGTCACCGTTCCCACTACTTTAACTGAGGTGCAATTGGGGATTCAAGTACAGGGAAAAACCGTAACCGAAGTTCAAGAAGAAACTGCTCAACGTTCAACAGCAGTAATTGATGTACTGCAAAAGCTTGGGGCGCAACAACTTCAAACTACATCTATTCAACTAAATCCCGTCTATAATAATAGTCAAACCCTAACTGGCTTTACAGAACTCAACACACTTCAGTTTGAGTTACCAACGGCTCGAGCAGGGGCAGCAATTGACACAGCTATCCAAGCAGGCGCGAATCTAATACAGAATATAAGCTTTACTCCCTCAGACCAAGCATTGCAGCAGGCACGTTTGCAGGTTCTTAGCGAAGCGGTTAAAGACGCCCAAGCTCAGGCTCAGGCTGTTTTTAGTACCTTGAAGTTAACCCCAGGAAAGATTATTGACATTAATATTAACTCAGCTGACAATCCTAGCCCATCTCCTTTGGTGTCTAATCTAATACAGTCCGCTGCAAGAATTGCTACAACTCCTATAATTGGTAGTCCTCAGACGATAAAAGGTAGTGTTTCTCTAGATATCGCTTATTCTCCAAATTCAGCAGCTACTCTCGCTTCGGCTACTCATAATCTCACAGGTGCGAGTAAGCCGGCTCCTGCCATCGTCGATCCCCTGACTGGTAGAACTAATCCAAACACTGCTCAGATATTGAAAGTTACTGGTCAAGGAGAAGTCACCGTTCCCACTACTTTAACTGAGGTGCAATTGGGGATTCAAGTAGACGGAAAAACCGCAACCGAAGTTCAAGAAAAAACTGCTCAACGTTCAACAGCAGTAATTGATGTACTGCAAAAGCTTGGGGCGCAACAACTTCAAACTACATCTATTCAACTAAATCCCGTCTATAATAATAGTCAAACCCTAACTGGCTTTACAGAACTCAACACACTTCAGTTTGAGTTACCAACGGCTCGAGCAGGGGCAGCAATTGACACAGCTATCCAAGCAGGCGCGAATCTAATACAGAATATAAGCTTTACTCCCTCAGACCAAGCATTGCAGCAGGCACGTTTGCAGGTTCTTAGCGAAGCGGTTAAAGACGCCCAAGCTCAGGCTCAGGCTGTTTTTAGTACCTTGAAGTTAACCCCAGGAAAGATTATTGACATTAATATTAACTCAGCTGACAATCCTAGCCCATCTCCTTTGGTGTTTAATGTAGCAGATAAAGCTTTTGCAACAGGTACTATAACTCCTTTAATTGGTGGCACTCAGACGATAGAAGGTAGTGTTTCTCTAGATATCGCTTATTCTCCAAATTCAGCAGGTACTCTCGATCTAGCTCTTAATGGATTGCAGCGATCTGCTTAATCACTTTTATTAATATTTTTTTTCTTCGGAAAATAGGAGGATTTTTTTTATTTTTAAACTACGATTGAAGTCAACAGGATGGAATTAATCTGATGAATAGAATTAAAATTGCAGATTTAGTATCAACTCATTCTGATAACTATCTCCAGAATTTATCGGAAGAACAAGAAGCAAGAGTGATTGGAGGTTTACGGTCTGCTGGATGCATGGTGGGCGCCAGTTCTAATGAACATTACCATGAGTTTATGTCTCTGGTACAAGCAGATCCGCGAGAAAAGAATGCCCCAGGGAAATATCAGCACTGGACAACAGTGATTAATGGCAATGAATTTTTAGATATTTTTCCTAGGTAAATCAACACATAGCTATGTGAGTCCGGCGTATGAACGGGAGCATGGTCAGTAATGTAGTTCAGATATTCAAGCGAGTCAAAGTTGCACACCTGGAGCGATGTCTACTTTTTGGGGCTGTTCGGTGACGCCTCATCCTAAAAAATTCTTAGAGGAAAAATTGGGAGTGCGTAGGCAAGCATTTGCCGTAGGCGATCGCTTCCTCTACTGGATAAACTGGTACTATGCCTAAGATTCCAATGTGCGATCGCTGTCTCTTTTACGCCCATAACCCGTACCTCGTCTGTGCTGTCCATCTTGATGGGGTAGACGGTGACAGCTGCTTAGATTTTCGAGAAGACCCCAACGCCGAACCAGTAGAAGTGTGGGAACCAGAAGGCGCAAGCTACTATAACGGCGAACTGATTTTACAACCAGAGCAGAGGCGGACGCAACAGCAACAGCTAGAATTGCTAGATACCCATCCTATGTTTACTGGCAAGTGTCCCCAGTGTGGCGCATCTTTTGACCGCGACTATACAGCACGGGTGCATTGGGATTGTGAGTGTGGATGGATGGATGACTCGGTTTAGGGCGAACTGATAACGCGCAGCGCTCACCCGTGCGATCAGTCAAACCAGATGTAGGGGCTACTGAAGCTGGCACTTCTTCATAGACAGATTTTCTGTCGCGTTTCGGTTTTCTTTAATTGACTGTTGAGATAGCTAGAAGCTTTGGTTATTTTCAGGCACTAGCGGGTGTAAAATCTGCAAAGTAATCATTTAATTACTTATGCAGGGCTTTTAATGAAGACATTTATCAAGCAGGTTATCTCTACCTTTCTGATATTTACATTGGTCTTATGGCTTGCAATACCTTCAGCATACGCAGATGAAAAGGTTCATTTTTATGATTGCACAGGTAAAAAAGACGGCAATTATACACATCCTTTCGACTGTACTAGATTTATCTCTTGTATTGCTGGGGCTTACGCCTATGAGAGGGATTGCCCTGTATGTCCGAGTGATCCAACTAATTGCCCAAAGGGGCGTTTGCATTACCAGGCATCGACTGATAGTTGCGAATTGGATAGTGTCGCTGGATGTGTTACTGACCCAGAATCAAGGATTAAGAGTTTTTTAAATGATTCGACTGCATCGGTGGCTAGTTGTAGCATTTTTGTTGCTGGTGAGCGTTGGTAGAGAAAGAATTGAGAGGCAGACTACGAGTTAACCGAGTACCGCTCTTTTTAAGTCCCCCGGTTCAAAATCGCGCAAGTTGCTTTCCTCTCTTGATTTGTGACTCACCAGAACTTTAAGCTTGGTTATCGCCATTCGTAATTGGATGTATGAACAACTCCTACCCAAAGACCGATGCGGGCGATCGCTTAATTTAGCTGTGATGAGCCAATACCCAATTCCCGAAACTGTGTCAGGGTAAATGAGCAATCGTACAAAGAGTACAAATTACGTGTAAATCCGTTGTCTGTGATTGGTTGGTAGCGGTGTAGCTGATGTTGTCTTAATGTTCCGGGGTGCCAGTTTTTTCCTCCTTAGCAGGGATAGCTATTTCATGACTAGGTAAGGTTCCCGCAACCATAAGCCCAATCCCGATCGTTGCTATCCCCAAGCCTACATACCAAACAATCCGTTTACGAGTTAGAGCGGCTATGGCTCCCATCGAAATTCCGACTTGCAATGCTGCCACACTACGCGCAAATAGCTCATGATGCTGTAGATCCTGCTCGGCTTCTACTTGGAGCTTCTGAGCTTCTTGCTGAATCTCCTGTTGTTCACGATTGAGTTTACCGAGTTCACTGGCGCTTTTCACAGTCACTGGTTTTTGGAGAGATTGCAGTAAAGTTACCGTCGATTCTTCAATATGACGCTTGGTAGATTTGGCTTGAAATTCCGACCAGCGATCGCTCGACTTGATTTGAGCCAGCATTCCTTCATTAGCAAAGTAACCTCCTTGCATAGCAGCGATCGCGGCTAGTGTTGAGAGAATAGCTGTAGAAAGACCGATTAAATTCAGCGATTGACGCTCCTGGCGTTCCTCGGCTTTTTGTTCGGCTAGCTTTTCCTTCATTTCTTGCAGTGC
The DNA here is from genome assembly GCF_054880495.1 of Nostoc sp. NCBI lineage: Bacteria > Bacillati > Cyanobacteriota > Cyanophyceae > Nostocales > Nostocaceae > Nostoc > Nostoc sp. The sequence continues at coordinate 9,240 of NZ_JBTYKD010000374.1, read as the reverse complement.
TTCGATCGCGTCTTCCTGCATTTCATGAGGTTCTCGTCCTAAATCTTCTTCCATAACTAATATTTTCACCTTCAATCGGATTCTTAACTTTTTGCGATAAATAACGGATTAATCGTATCCGTTCAGGGGGGGCGAGCGTTAGAAAAACCCCTAACTCAATTTTTGGTGGGTGACCTGGGGGTAATCGTGAGCAAAAACTCAAAAGCGGTTCCGACTAAGCGAGGGTGTGCGCCTAAAAGTCGAGGTGCTAATAATTCTCGCTTACATCCCACTTGGCGAGAAATTTTTGGTGAGTAATTAGATTGAGCGCACATGGTTGGTACGTAGCGATGCCTGCGGTTTTTGCTAGCCTACGCTCCATTGCTCAAGTTTCCTCGCTCGTAAATAGCGTAGGCAAGCATTTACCGCAGGTCTTACCCTGAGCCCTTCGACAGAGCTACGGGTAACACCTACGTCGTACCACTTCGTGGAAGCAAGCTACGCGCAGCGTCTCCAAGAGTTGGGCATCGCTCCTTTCCTCTTGTGAAAATGGGAAAGCAATGACACGGAGCAATGGCAAGAAGTTGATGTTATAAAAAAACATTCCAGCGATCGCCCAAAATTCTTAGAGGAAACGTAGCAGACAGGCGATGCCTACAGCAGCAAGCTACGCACCCCTACATCTGCGAATCCCCGGAACTTGCATCATCACGCCCTGTAAAAAGTAGCCTGGATATCTTGAAAATAATGGCAATAGGCGATCGCCCTAGCATCTGTGCCGAATACAAGCGAGGAAATGTTAGTCCAAGGGGCGATGCCCTTCTCTACGAGACGCTGCGCGAACGGCGCAGGCTCAGGGTAAGACCTACGGCAGCAAGCTACGCGTGCCGTGCGTTTTATCTAACAGTATGGTCAAAAGATTGGGTTTTTGACTAACAGAATGGTCAATTTGATAGGTTGTGCCGATGCGGTCAACGAAGAATCAATAGTTTACCCCTACCATTACACTTTTTGGCTCTAACGTGGAACGCGATCGCTTGTTCAAATTCTTATCGATAGATTGCACGCTTGAATTTTTGCGCTGCATTATAGATTCTCTGATTGTTTTGTTGGCGAGACCAATAAGCTGCCCTTCGCGCATCTAAATAGGCATTGTGTCTGTCTCCTATATACTGAGTCAAGTGGCATTGACTCAATAACATTTGATTGATTAACAGTGAAAAATAAAGCCTTTATTGAATGAAAATATGAATTAGTTTCACGCAGAGGTGCAGAGAAAGTTACTTCCATTTACGATGCTAAAATTCACAAGTTACCTTAAACGTGTTATCTGGTTTTGGAGATATATTATAGACGAGCTACAGGCTGAGTATAAAGCGATTAAAAATCCGAAAAACAATAACGGACTTAGGATAATAAACAAAGGATCTAAAAGTGGATTCCATGCTCGACTAATTTGCACAGATGATTTGCTAGAATCGTGCAATAAAATATCTAGCTTGTGAGCATCAGTGCCTTCGTTTAAACCGTATTGATGAAACTTGATGCGTCCTTTGTCAGTTTTCAAATATAGAGTTCTGAACTCAGCACCTTCATTATCAATTGTCTCCACATCAGTTCCTAATAGTCTTAATTCAGGTATTAAATCCTTCCATAATCCAAACAAATAATTACGGTTTAACTGACAGTTAACATATTCATGTTCGATTTTTTTACAATTAATAGTAGCAGACCTACTCACTAACCATACATAAGAAGTGAATACATAGCATAAGTAGCATAACCATAGAACAATGAATATTCCACCAATTAACCTAAAAGAACCAAGATATTTAGACGAGGATTTAGACATATATGTTAACTCCTTAATTTCTATTGTCAATCTGTTTCTAGATTGTGATTTGACACTTTTGGGTTAAATAGAAAGCAATATTTTTTTCATAATAAGCAGATTCATTAATAAAAACTGGGTAAACAATTGATTCACCTTCGTAAGTAATAGTCTGTCCGTCAAAAGTCAAAAACATTGGTTCACCTGGAGCAAGTGGCTGATAATCTTGAAATTGGAGTTGCGGATGAATTATCCCTTGCAGTTCACCAGATTCATTTCTGGGGTAATCAATACTTACCATTTGACGATAAATGGTAAGGTTATTATCAACAGATGCAATTTCTCCCCGATTAGATTGCTCCAAGTAATCTAAAATATTGATAATCAAGGCTTCAGTTTGCTCAAAAATATCAGCTTGTAAAACTCCTTGAGCGACTGCACCCACTTCGATAGCAAAACCCAATTTAGAGAGATTTCTCAAGTAAGGATGGTCTTGATTCAGTGAGTATTGCAAAACTTTAACTAAAGGATTTATCTTATTTAAATAAGCAGCCAAATTTAACAAGTAGGGATGATGATTGTGCAAAATTACTGTCAGACCCATGTTAGAGGTTGTACTATGCAAATCAATAATTAAATCAATCTTTGACTGCTCAATAGTAAAAGCGATTTGTCTAGCAAGTAACTGCTCATGATTAATCAGCTTTGGATTTTGTAAATCTTGAGGTTTAAAGCAGCGATTAAGGTCAGTATCTATATACCGTCGTCCTGCCGCAATCGCTTGAGGGTTTGCTAATAAAGTTAAGATTTCAAAGCTGTCGCGCCTAATTAAATGAGAGTTTTGTTTGTACTTCTTGACTATAAAAATTCCTGTCAGCTCGTTTCCATGAGTTCCACCAACAATAGCAACGTTTTTGATTGGTGAATCAGACATAAATTCTTCTCCTTTAAGATGTTGACTTCAGCTTAAAGTAAAGTTAAATTAACCGCTAGTATATATTAGACATAATATTATATAAAAAATTATATATTATCAAGAAGTTAATCCTCAATGGCACTTCAACGCGGACATAATGTTGAATTACAAGACTTACGCTACTTTATTGCTGTGGCTGAGAGAGAAAACTGTAGCATTAGCAAGGTGGCGGAACAATTGCACATGGCTCAGCCTAATCTCAGCGATAAAATAAAAGACTTAGAAAAAAAATTAGGTGATGTCATACTATTTGACCGTAAGAAACGCCCACTACGGCTTACGCAAGCAGGACTTGAGTTTCTCAAAGAAGCCCGTTTAATCCTAGCTGAAGTTGACCATGCCATTGAGACAGCAACACTCGCTAGTCAGGGAAAGGTTGGACGATTAATAGTTGGATTCAATAGCTCAGTTTCTAATAGCATTCTCCCCAGTCTTTTGATCAAGTTTCGTACTAACTTCCCCAATGTCAAACTTGTTTTACAAGAACACACTGCTTACAGTTTAATTAGGGGGCTGGAAACCCAACAAATTGATATTGGTTTGATGCACTGGTCAGCTTTGAATCACCAAGACGCAGGATTATGTGTTGAGGCAATTAAGGAAGAGCCTTTAGTTTTGGTTCTACCATCAAACCATCCTCTGGCTGCTCAGACAGAAATTTCTTTACAATCTCTTGCCCATGAGTCCTTTATCCTACCACCTTCCCATCTGTCCTATAGTTTGTACCAGCAAATTGTCAGTTTGTGTCAGCAAATCGGTTTTGTTCCCCAAGTAACGCAAGAAGCTACTTTGATGCTGACAATTCTGAGCTTAGTTGCTGGAGGGCTTGGGATCAGTTTGCTGCCTGCTAATGTGAAAACGATAGAACGTCAGGGAGTTGTTTATCGAGGGATTCAAGAACCAACTCCAATGCTAAAGATTGTAGCTGCTTGGCGATCTGACAATTCTTCTGCTGTCTTACGCGAATTTTTAGCAGTCTGTCACTTAATTCAGCATGGGGATTAAGTGAAATAGCACTAATAAAAGTGATCGCACTTAACAGTTGTTTTCCCATAGTTAGCTTACCTGGGTACTGGTCTTTCTGGGTCAACCACTCTAAAGCTATCAGGGTTGTTTGGACAATTAGCTTGGGGTTAGTACTGCTTTCCTTGATCCAATCATTGTGCTTAATATCAAAACTACCGGACTCAAATTCTCCATCCACAAAGCAAAGTAACGCCTCTAACAGACGCTTGACCCGCTTTTTAACTTGAGAACCGTAAGTTTTTTTGGGCATTACATCCAAAAATTGAACCAAAAAGTTAATCGCCAGGAGAAATAACAAAACAAAGACAATCACTAATAAATTTAATTCTTCAATTCTCCCACTTGCTCTTGCCAAGCCTTTTCCTACGCGAAAGGGCTAAAAAGTGTAACAGATGGCTCAAAGTCCTAATCTTTCGTAACCGTTCCGGGGCTAGAAGAGCGATCGCTCCCCATCTGGGCATCAGGCGATCGCTCAAGTTTCCTCGCTTGAAAATGGGCAGGCTACATAACCTGGAACTACGCCCGATTTCTCAATGCTGGGGAGCGATCGCCTATTCCTTCAGCGTGTTGGTGGTCGCTAGCGCTTCATCCACAAACTACTGCAAGACCACTTCGCCCAAATGGAGTTTAAGCGCAATGTTGACTGAGAAAGAAACTACACTCTTGCCATCGCTCCCCAGCAAATACAAGCGATCGCTCCCGACCATCGCCCCCATCAAATCAAGAGAGGAAAAATTAAACGAGGTAGAGGTGCGATCGCCTCCGACGGGCGGTTACGCGATCGCACAAGAGTATCTGCTTTCAACTGGAGCTTAATTCTTTAAGTAGATGAGATAAATCATTAAAAATGCATATACTGCAATTATCAAGCAATGAATTTATTAGCTCCTAGTTTTAGACCTAATAGGAGCTTTTTTATTTATTATCCATCTCAGTTAGGGGGTATATCACAAGAAGTAACAGCGTTCATCCTCAAGGCTATTAATAATTGGTTCTGTTGGTAGATGGAATGTCAATGTTTAGATTGCTATTGTGTATTTGTCGATGAAAAACGTCTATCAAATTAAAACAATGAATATTCTTGCTTGGATTGTTTTAGGTCTAATTGCTGGTGCTATTGCAAAGGCTATCTACCCCGGTCATCAAGGCGGCGGAATCTTAGGAACAATCTTATTAGGAATTATCGGTGCTTTTGTTGGTGGTAGCTTGGGTGTATTCTTCAGTACAGGAACCTTGACATTAGCCGCCCCCACACTCAGCATTCCTGGTATTGCAGTAGCCGTTCTTGGCGCAATTGTCGCTGTTTTCTTGTGGAACTTGCTAAATCGTCGCAGTGCAATCTAAGAAATTAAATTGGAATCAATTAATAGTAAACATCAGGGAATTCATTTCACTATATTTTCTCCCTGATCTTAAATTATTTGAATAGCGCCTGCCTGTATCTAGGTGGGCGCTATTGTTTTATTTGCGGCAACGTTTACAAGTTGTCTTAAGGGCGATCGCCCATAAAAAATTCTTAGAGGAAAAGTTACACCAAACAGCGATCGCCTAATTCAGCCAAAATCCACCTATTTTTCCATCTTTGAGGCTAAGTCTAGCTAAGACATCATCACCGCCATCCAAAAATGTCAGTTTCCATAAATAAACTTGATACCCTTGCTGCTTCAGATTTCCCAAGAAAACTGCCGAATACCCTTTTTTGATGCGAGGAGCTAACTGTCCACTAACTTGTGTAAATGTTTGTTTTGTAATACCTTCTTTGAAAGCAGCATTTCCAAGAGAAATAAACTGAGTGTAGTTGTTTTGTTCAACAGCATTTATCAGGCTTGTAAAAGTTTTTTGCACAGACTGTTCTGGTTGATTACTTTTAGTTGCTAATACTAGCTCGTTCACAGCTTGCACATTGTTTACAGCTAAGGTCAAAGGTGACATGATAACAACTGCTGCAACTACCAATCCCATTTTATTCATTTATTTTGTTGACCTCCTTGAAAACTTCCGCTAGTTAAATATATTCGTCAAAGCAGGGTGTATATACTAAAAACGGCTTGAAACTTTACTTTGAAACGCTAGAAATATTTAAAATATAATGCTTAAATTTCTTGTATAGTACATAAATACTATAGATACTAACCCGATTACTTCTAAAACAGTGAGTATCGAGTATAATGGCTGCGCCGTTTCCTAAAAGTGATGTCCACCACACCCCTACCAAGCCAGCAACAAGTCAACGTTACTCCCAAGCAGGAATCAATTACCGGAGTAGTAGAACGCCTGACTTATTACAGTCAAGAGTCAGGTTACACAGTGGCACGTTTGCAACGCCCTGGTGCTAAGGAACTAACTACAATTACTGGTAGCTTTGCAGATATTCAGCCAGGACAAACGCTGCAATTAACTGGTTTTTGGCGCGAACATCCCCAGTATGGTTTGCAGTTTCAAGTTATTAACTACAAAGAAACCAAACCAGCGACACTTACAGGCATTGAGAAGTATTTAGGTAGCGGTCTAATTAAAGGTGTGGGGCCAGTCACAGCTAAACGGATTGTTGCTCATTTTGGGATAGAGACTCTAGATATTATTGAAACCCAAACTGACCGACTAATTGAAGTTCAGGGCATTGCCAAAAAGCGTATTGCCATGATTCAAAGAGCCTGGAATGAGCAAAAAGCCATCAAAGAAGTGATGGTATTTCTGCAAAGCCACGGCGTTAGCACCACTTACGCAGTCAAAATTTACAAGCAGTATGGTGATAAATCCATAGATACAGTTACCCATAATCCCTACCAGCTAGCGACTGATATCTATGGCATTGGTTTTCTTACTGCTGATAAAATAGCCCGTAATTTGGGCGTTCCCGCAGATTCGGAGTTTCGCTACTGTGCTGGACTTGTTCATGCTTTGAGTGAAGCAGCAGAAGATGGACACTGCTACTTACCCCAAACAGAATTAATTGAATCGGTGACTAAACTGCTCACTACTGCTGACCATCAACCAACAGCAGATGCCATCACACAGTCTATCAAAGATATGGCTTTGAAAGATGAGCTAATTAGAGAACGTGATGCTGATAAAACGCTCAATTGTTACAAACCTACTTACTTCTATACTGAACAAAACTTAGCCCAATTGGTACGAGAACGCCTCACCTACCCCATCAGTTCTGATATTCCTCGCGTCCGCACTTGGTTGGAACGTTTTAGCCACGCAGTAAAAGTTTCACTATCACCCGAACAGCAACAAGCAGTAGAGACGGCTGCTTACTCTCGATTCACCGTAATTACAGGTGGCCCTGGTGTGGGAAAAACATTCTGCACTAGCACTATAGTCAGTTTGTGGAAGGCAATGGGTAAATCAATTGCCCTGGCTGCACCAACTGGACGCGCTGCCCAAAGATTAGGCGAGATGACAGGGTTGGAGGCAAAAACGATACATCGCCTACTGGAATTTGACCCCAGAACTCGCAGTTTTAAACGCGATCGCACCAACCCCTTACCCCACAGTGCAGTTATTGTAGACGAAGCCAGTATGCTGGATTTATTTCTAGCGTATTCTTTGGTTCAAGCTGTGGCAGACAATGCCCAACTATTGTTAGTGGGAGATATTGACCAATTGCCATCAGTGGGGGCGGGTAACGTGCTGGCTGACTTAATTAATTCAGGAAAAGTGCCTGTAGTCAGACTCACTCAAGTATTTCGCCAAGCTGCTACTAGCAAAATCATTACTGCATCGCATCTAATTAACCGGGGGCAATATCCCAATATTGAATCAATTTCTGACACACCTGAATCTGATTGTCTTTGGCATGGTGGAGGATTACAGCCAGAACATGGAGTGCAAGCAATTAGCGAGTTGATTACTGATTTTATTCCCAAACTTGGTTTTCACCCTGCTACTGATGTACAAGTGCTTGCACCAATGACAAGGGGATTAGTCGGTACACGCAATCTCAATAATGTACTGCAACAGTTAATTAATCCACCTAGTCCAGAAAAAGTTGAATTAACCAGGGGTGGGACTATTTTTAGAGTTGGTGACAGGGTAATTCAATTAACCAACGATTATCAACGCGAAGTTTTTAACGGTGATGTGGGATTTATTACTACTATTGATACTGAGGAACAGGAAGTAATTGTCCAGTATCAAGAGCGGGATGTTACTTATGATTATGCTGACATGAATGAGCTTGCTTTAGCTTGGAGCGTTAGCATACATAAGTCGCAGGGATCAGAATACCCAGTAGTGATTTTGCCTTTGTACACGCAACATTACATGATGCTGACTCGGAATTTACTTTATACGGGGCTGACTCGTGCCAAGAAGCTGGCGATTATTATAGGCAGCAAGAAGGCAATCAGTATGTGCGTTCGTTCTACAAAATCGCAGGAGCGATATACCAGATTGCAAGAGAGGCTAGTTTATGAGTTGCAATAGCGATCGCTCAGGCCATCGCTATAAAGAGCGGCTCCATGCAATGGAACAGCAGTCAATACAATAACTAGGGAGCTATCTTGGCATAAAAATCTTCATCGGCACGCCCAAAAGCAGGTCGCTGCATCAAACCATTTATATATTCAGTCAGGGGGTCATCATCTAAGAGCATTCCTAACTTCTTAGCCCACAGCAAAACTCCTCCAGTGACAATATCAGCAGTTGTTAGTCTATTTGCTACTAAATAATTCTTGCCAACCAATACTTCCCTCAGAGGTTGAGCAACTCGGTCAAACCATTGTCGAGATTCTTGCAGGGAAGTTTCCGACCTGAAAAAACCCGGCAGTAGTTTTTCTGGCAGATTTGGCAGCACATTAAACATATAATGCTCAACAGGTGGCTCTAGGGTAACTGCGGCATAAAAAAGCCATTGCTGGTAATCGGCACGTTCAGGACTATCTAGCGGTGGAGCAAACCCCATTTCTATATGTTTGTCTGCAAGATAAGTACAAATAGCAGCAGACTCAAAAATCGTTACTTCCCCGTCTACCAAGACTGGTACTTTACCGTGTGGGTGCAGTTCTTTATATTCTGATTGTTTTGTCATGGTCATATTGACTCGAACTAAGTCATAAGCAATTCCCATTTCTTCCAACAGCCACCGGGGGCGTACTGCTCTTGTTGTGGGAATGTAATATAGCTTCATCGCTCCTCCATCAGCCAATGTCTACTATTAAAAGCGCATAAAGTTATTCCAACTCAAAAAACTTAGTGAAATGAGGAAAAATTGCACCCCTGGAGCGTAATACTATCAATATTGTCCGCCAATATTAAGTAATGCAAACCATTGGTGTGAAATTACTAATCGTGATTGGGGAATTAAACTGGTGCTATCTCTGATTTTGACATCCTCCCCACCTTGCTTACGCTGAAGGTGGGGATTCCAAAGATCGCTCCTTGGGTTTTCTCTTTCCACGAGTCGGCTTACTTGTCTGAG
>NZ_JBTYKD010000373.1:0-24413 GCF_054880495.1 Nostoc sp. | reverse complement strand
ACTGGATTCGTACTTACAGCAGCGCAGATTTTCAACCATTAACAAAACAATTAGAAAGTTTAGTTGACAATTATGCCACTACTAATGCTGTTGTAAATTCAACCTACCGTTATGCTATGTTTTGTGAGCGCGACTTTTTTCAGGCTGCCTGGATTTTGGAGTAGTCTGCCTAATTACAGCACATTTCATCTGAATGAGGTACACAAGGGCGGGCAGGATGCCCACCCCACAAGATTTATCATATTAAGATAAGATGTGTACTTAATTTACCTGCAAAGTGCTGTAAGTCGGCGAGAGAAATTCAATATACTTACGGTAAGCTACGCTAACGCACCAATATGTTACAGCAAGCAACAAATAAAATTTCAGTAGATGTTGCAGTCTAGTGGATAATTCGGGGAATACTAAGAAAGCCCAATGAGTTAAATATAGCTTTCATGTCTATTATACTAACTAACCAAGAACTTCAATATCCCATCCCCTCAAAATTACACTCCCAAAGAGCGATGTCTACGATGCTTACTGAGCTTGCCGTTCGCGCAGCGTCTCGTAGAGAAGTACGGGCTATTCGGCGTCGCCTTGCAGAAAACCTCAAAAATAAGACGTAGCGATCGCCGAAATAGCAAATGGGATCGCCTTGCAGAAAACCTCAAAAATAAAGCGATCACTGTTGTGGAAGAGTGAGTGCGATGTCTACGATGGGCTACGCCTACGCATTATTAGCTGCTTGAATTGTCTCATCTGTAAGTTGCAGACGTGATTATTCTAGTTGTAGCTTGGGGTAAACGCAGTGAAACCCAACGAATAAACTATGATCAAGAAGCAGACTTGATTTACTAGAGTGCTTTGCATGGTTTCAGCAGAATTAATCTCCACTTTGCGAGAACTTAGTCGAGCAAATAAGTTTTACATTATGCAGGTTTTAATCTCAGAGTTAGCCCAACAGGAAACCGACCTGATTAAGCCTGATCAGTCCTATCCTGTGTGGTCGCCTTATGATGGAGTTGAAGCAGCAGATACTATGTTAAAAGTGCTACAAGCTGCTAAAACTCAAGACCATGCGTAACGCACAACGGTATTCCTTTATCCCGATTGATGTTGCATTGGGCGAAGCCAGTTTCCGCCCCTATCTACCACTTACTTTGATCTACCAGCAAAGTTCTGCGATCGCATCCGGTCTGTTGGATACTGGAGCAAGCGTGAATGTGCTTCCTTATTCGGTAGGAGTTGAGCTTGGTTACGTATGGGAGCAGCAGACAACTGCATTGAGTTTGACAGGTAATTTAGCTCAATACGAGGCGCGTGTCGTGGTTCTTCAGGCAGTAGTTGGGCAATTTGAACCTGTACAACTTGTATTTGCATGGACACAGGCTACAAACGTACCGCTAATTTTGGGGCAAGTTAACTTCTTTATGGAGTTTGATGTTTGTTTCTACCGTTCTCATTTACAGTTTGAGAGCAGCCCTAAATCGGTAGCCTTAGAGTAGCGGACGGAAGCCTTTGGTGGGGGTCATTGTAAAGAGCGATGTCTACGACGGGCTATTCGGCGTCGCCTTGCAGAAAACCTCAAAAACTAAGCGATCGCCTGTTTTGGAAGAGTGAGTGCGATCGCTTTGCAGAAAACTTTAAAACAAAAAGTAGACACGTAGTGGCTTTCGTCTGTCCACTAAATTGCATTGTTAGGTTCGCATCTGCCAAGATTTTGGATCTCTGCGACCATGAAAAATTGCTGTGACAATTACTCGACTCGAAACAATTCGATAGTACACAGCATAGGGAAATCGTCTTACTATTGCTCGTCGAACATCACGATAGGTAACTGCATAGGATTCTGGCATCTGGCAAATTAGATTCACCGTCTCGTCTACACATTCTAAAAACTCGTCACCCAGTCCAGGTTTTTGGTTCTCGTACCAACTGTGCGCGTCACTGAGTTCTTCTTGAACTTCTGGGCGAAATACCAGGACATAATTCATTGCTGTCCTTTAATTGACGTTTTGATTTCCTCCCAAGTCAGCACATTGCCTGGATTGAAATCGTAATCAGTTATTCGACGATCAAGCTCTTGCTTTTGTGCATCGGTTAAATCAGGGTAAACTTGCTCCGCAGCGATGCTATCCCAAATTGCCTGCACAATACGGATTCTATCTTCAACACTCAGAGTTGCAATTTCGTTCAAAGTAGCTGTAATGTCCATGCTGATTAATTGGGAGGAAAAGTAAGCGACTAATATACCTCAAATATAACGGAGAAGATTTTCTCCATCAAATTGAACGCTGCAATTGACAATCTGAGCGTCTCAAAGCTTGACAACAAGTCTGTGAGCGATCGCCTGTTGTCCAAGAGCAAGCGATGTCTACGACGGGCTATTCGGCGTCGCCTTGCAGAAATCCTCAAAAATAAAGCGATCGCCTTTTGTGGAAGAGTATGCGATCGTTTTGCAGAAAACCTTAAAAATAAACCGTAGACGCGTAGCGGCTTGTCGCTAAACATCGCTTGTTATGCAAGAGTGAGTGCGATCGCACCCTACAAATTCCCAAAATCGTATTCCCTACACTTCCAATAAAACAGGTAAGCTAACGCACCTCATAACCCACAGCTAATGCAATATTTTGCAATGGAAAATGCTAAAGTCTTTTATTTATAAGGGTTTTTTTGAAATTTATATTCAGCACAACAAAAACTGAATAATCAAAAATACGATATCATAGATGCAATAACTTAGATATATCAATCTAATATGAGTAACAATTTATTAAGCAAAAATATTACAGAACAAATGCAGGAAGAAGCAGAAATACAAATCCGCGACAAGAAAAAAGTAGTTGACTATAACACAATTGAGTACCCTATTGAAGTTATAGTTCAAAAATACCTAGTTGGTCTTGATGATGATTCTAATGAATTATTTATTCCAGATTACCAAAGAGCAATGATTTGGGATGAAAAAAGACAATCTAAATTTATTGAATCTATTCTGTTAGGTTTACCTATTCCTTATATTTATGTTGCAGATAATTCAGGCGAAGCAACAGACGAAAATCCTTTAGAAACAAAAGATTTAGCTCGTTTAGAAATCATAGATGGAACACAAAGGATTCGCACTTTAGCTAATTTTATTAATGACAAGTTATTGTTACAGGATTTAGAAAAGTTAGATAAACTGAAAGGATTTATATTTTCTAGTCTACCTATTGCACGTCAAAGACGTTTTCAACGAACAACCATAAGAATGATTCAACTCACAGAAGATGCTGATGAAGAAACTCGTAGAGATTTATTTGAAAGAATCAATACGGGTAGTGTTGAATTAAATCCAATGGAAAAAATTAGAGGTATTAGAAGAGGCCATTTTCTTGATTTGATAGATGAATTAGCGAAGTACCAAAAATTTCTTAGTCTTTGTGATTTTACAGAACCCTCGATTAGGAGAGTAGAACCCCAAGAATTTGTTTTACGATTTTTTGCTTTTTTAAATAACTATCAAAGTTTTAATAAAAATATTAATGAGTTTCTTGATAGTTATGTACAGGAAGTTAATAAAGCTGAACCAAATACTCTAGAAAACATGAAAAATGAATTTTATGCAATGATTGATTTTATTAAAATGTATTTTCCAACAGGTTTTAGACAAGGGAAGAAAAAGGATAGAACAACAACTCGAATTAAATTTGAATCTCTTGCTGTTGGTATAACTTTAGCTTTAAGACAGCAAGAAGACCTCAAGCCCGCATCAGTAGATTTTCTGGATTCAAAAGAATTTATAGGATACACTAGCAGTGATGCTAGTAGTTCTAGAAATAAAGTTATTCGTCGTATTGAATATGTCCGCGATCAGATTTTAGGTAGAGTTTAGTGAAAAAAGTATTAGATTTAGAGGATTTCAACGAACGTGCTAAAGACGTTAGTGATTATCTTCATTTTCTGAGAGATTTGGAGCAAGGCCAAATTTTATTAAGTAAGGATGGTGGAATTTCTAAAATTGATTCTGAATTAGATAAAAGTTTAAAATCTACTGGATTTTTATTACTTTACAATCTTATAGAATCTACTATGAGAAATGCTATTCAAAGTATTTTTGATGAAATTAGTAATAAAGGTGTTTCCTTTGATCAACTAAGACTAGAAATTAAAAAAATAATTTTGCAAAATTTAAATAAACGTGATGTTGAGAAAATCTTACAAGAAATAACAATTATTTCCTTAGATATGATTAAATATGGCTTTAATCGTGATGGTCTGTTCTCTGGTAATGTAGATGCTAGAGAAATCAAGATAATAGCTAAAGTATATGGATTTTCAGCTATTACTGACAAAGATACTAGAGATGGAATTGATTTAGTGTCAATAAAAAAAAATAGAAATGATTTAGCTCATGGTATTATGTCTTTTAAAGAAGTTGGTCAAAATACATCTGCCGAGAATCTTGTTGAAATAAGTGAAAGAGTTATAAAATATCTAAGAGAAATTTTAGAAAATATTGATGAATATTTAGTTAATCAGCAATATTGAGATTCTAAATAGAATAAAAGGAGGTAATATAAAATAAAGTGCATTTTTTATGTATTTAGATATACCATTATTCAATCTCTTTCTTACTTTGCGCGAGATTTAAAATTTGGTTTATTTACCTGAAAATTGCTGTAAATTTAAATTATTCAAAAAATAATTATTCACAATTTCTTCTAAACCAATGTCATGACTTGCTCATATTCTTCTTTATGGCTTTGCAAAGCATCCCAAAGATCAACTTTTTGGTGAAGATTAAGCCAAAGTATTGTCCCATTTCCTAAAGCTTTACCAAGACGTATTGCTATATCTACTGTAATTGATCTTTGACCATTAATAACTTCCTGAATTGTTTGATTAGATACTCCTAAAATTTCTGCAAATTTTGCAGTATTAATATCTAAATCATCTAAAATATCTGCAATTACTTCGCCAGGATGCATTGGTCTTACTAATCTATCATCAGTAATATCTTGCCAATTATCCATAATTAATACTTCTTACTTAATAATTTGATTAACCTTATTTAGCATTGTCTAGCCCATTAATATCATATTAACACAGGAGTTGGGCTTAACATTCATTAAGTAGTACTTGGAGATTCTCAAAACATCTCCTAACTCACTGCATATTCTGTAAACTGTCTCATAAAAGGAGACTGAAAACCTAACACAATATCTTCCTTGGGAACTCCCGCAGCTACGAAATTAGCTGCAATACAGCACTTCCAGCAGCTATGAGGTACATCCTCAAATCTGAAAGGTATGCTAGGAGAGGGGCAAGGAGAAAACTATATTGCATAACAGCCGGAAGCGCTGTATCATCTTCTGTACCATTCCACTGAAGCCAAATTTTCCCACCTTTAATATCAATATGAATAATACAACTATGTACCCAGTCTTGACCTTCCCACCCTACATGAACTATTTGATAATGGTCACGTTCTGTATCAAAAATTGTTTCAACTTCTATGTTTCCGTTAGCTGGTTTTTGCTCACTATAATCATGTAATATCTGTTGTACAAGCTGGCGATATCGAGTTAGTTTATCCATTGGAAAATCACCTCTTGTTCTACAGCATATATATTAAATTTTGCTCCCCAACTTACTGAAGTTACTAAAGCTTACCAAATCGCTTCTAAATTCAAAATAAACCCTCGCAAAACATCCTCCCCTGACAGCGCAGCAGGAGAATCCAACACCTCAACCTCTTTTCCTTGCCGATAAATCTCCACTTGTCGAGATTTGCGGTTGATTAACCAACCCAAAATAGCACCATTATCTCGGTATTCTCTCATCTTTTCTTGAGTTGCTTTCAAACTATCACTTAGCGAAAGTAACTCAATTACAAAATCAGGACAAATGGGGAGAAACTTTTGTTTTTCTTCTTCAGTTAAAGCATCCCATCGTTCTAATTTTATCCAGGAAGCATCAGGTGAACGATCTGCACCATTAGGTAATTTAAAATAAGTAGAAGAATCAAAAGCGATGCCAGTAGCATCAGTATCTGACCAATTAAATAATTGTTGATTTAGTCTACCATTACGATTTCCGGTTTCTCCCCCGGTTGGTGGCATGATAATTAATTCTCCGGTTGCAGTGCGTTCAAACCTCAAGTCACGGTTTGCCTGACATAGATTAAAAAACTGCTCATCTGTCAGTTCCAATACTGATTGAAGGTTGACGCTTAAAGCATTCATAGTCATATCTCGGATTGAAAAGTTAAGGCAGGCATTATGCCTGCCCATGTAATCCTAGTCTATCCCTTCAATCCGGTCTTCAACCTCTTGGTACAACTCGCGCAGACGATCTAAATTATCCTCGCTAGTCTCCCAATAACCGCGTCCATTCACTTCCAACAAAGTTGATACAATCTTGCGGAAAGAATGGGGATTAAGGTTTAACAACCGTTTCTGCATTTCTTCATCTTTGATGAAGGTTTCGTTAGTATCCTCATAAATCCAGTTATCCACAACGCCGGCTGTCGCACTCCAACCCGTTGTATTTACCAATCGCTTGGAGAGTTCGCGCACACCTTCGTAACCGTGAGACAGCATCCCCTCGTACCACTTGGGATTTAACAATTTGGTACGCGCATCCAAACGCACGGTTTCTGATAATGTCCGCACTTGTGCATTAGCTGTGGTGGTATCTGCAATATAAGATGCTGGTTTTTTACCATCACCCCGCAGACTTGCCACCAGCTTAGTAGGATCTGAATCGAAGTAGTGGGAAACGTCCGTTAAGCTAATCTCGGAAGAATCGAGATTTTGGAAAGTTGCATCAGCAGTTTTCAATGTACTTTCAAAAATCTGCCGAGATTCGTCCATGATTCCGGGGTTATCGGAATTGAAGGAGAAGGATTTCCGGTTGAGATACATTTCCTGCAACTCGGCTTCGCTGTCCCAAGTGCTGTTTTCTACCGCCAGGTTGATATTTGACGAGTAGGAACCCGAAGCGTTGGAGAAAACGCGCGTCGCTGCTTGACGCAGATTAATCCCCATTTCCTCAGCTTGCTGCAAAGCGTGTTTGCGAACAAAGTTCATTTCTAAGGGTTCATCCGCCTCAGCTGCCATCTTCACCCCTTGGTCTAGCAGGTTCATTTGGTTGATGAACAAGTCGCGGAATACACCAGAACAGTTGATTACTACATCAATTCTGGGGCGTCCCAACTCTTCTAGAGATATCAATTCCAACTTGTTCACCCGTCCCAAGGCATCGGGAACTGGACGCACGCCCACCATCCACATAATTTGCGCTAGGGATTCGCCGTAAGTTTTGATGTTATCGGTTCCCCAGAGGACACAGGCGATGGTTTCTGGCCATTTACCTTCGTTTTCCGCCTTATTACGGATCAAGAGCCTGTCTACAACGATTTTGGCTGATTGTACTGCTGCTGTTGTGGGGATGGATTGCGGATCTAAAGCATGGATATTCTTACCCGTGGGCAATACATCCGGGTTGCGGATGGGATCGCCACCAGGGCCGGGTAGAATGTATTCACCTTCCAAGCCTCTGAGTAATGCTCCCAGTTCGTTGTCGGCACAAACTTGTTGCAGACAGAATTCCAAATACTCAAGTAGGGGTTTGAGGGCGGCTGTGTCAACTTTGGGATAACCTGCTTTATGCAATGCTTCTACCCAAGGTTCCTTTTTGCCCATGTTGAAGAAATTCAACCGGGAAACCAGAGAAACTCGCCCTTCGGCGTCGATTTGCTCTTGGACAAGGGCGCTAACTGCTGCACGGGTTGCCAAAGTGATATCTTGCAATAACTGGACATCTTCTAAAATGCCCCGATCGCTATTTTGGTAAATATCATCAATGTTACGCCCAATGCTGTTAGCGATAATTCCCGGTAAGCCTTGAAGTCCTTCTTCTTGACGATCTAGACTAGCAATGTTGACGAGAGTTGCGATCGCTTCTTCTGCACTTGGAGGTTTCCCAATGACGTGCAACCCACAAGGCAACAACCGCGACTCAATTTCCATCAACTTGCGGTAGACCTTGCCAACAATATTATCGCGATCGTCGGCACTCATGTCTCTGGCATCGGTTTCTGGCAGGTTAATATCCTTATCCAGATTCACGATCCGGCATTTATCCATGATGCTGTTGACAATGGAAACACCGCGTCCACTATCTTTTAAGGTTTGGTAGGAAGCAATTAATTCGCTGAGTTCCTTCAAACCTTTATACAAACCAGCATTTTCTGCCGGCGGTGTCAAGTAGGAAATTGTTTCGGCATAACTCCGACGTTTGGCAATTGTTGCTTCACTAGGGTTATTGGCTGCGTAGTAATACAGGTTGGGAATTGAGCCAATCAAGTTATCTGGATAACAATCACCAGACATCCCCATCTGTTTACCTGGCATGAATTCCAAGGAACCGTGTGTACCAAAGTGCAGTACAGCATCAGCTTGCCAAACTTGCTCTAGGTAAGTGTAGTAAGCAGCAAAACCGTGGTGAGGACTAGCTGAACGGGAGAACAACAGCCGCATTGGATCGCCTTCGTAACCAAATGTCGGTTGTACACCGATGAAGACGTTACCAAATTGCTTACCATAAATCAGCAGATTTTGCCCATCGCTGTTGAGATGTCCCGGAGGTGGACCCCAGTTTTCTTCTAAACGTTGAGAGTAGGGTGTCAGCGCCTCATACTCAGGAACCGACATTTTGTAAGCAACGTTCAGTTCCGGGCTATTGTACTGCGCTTGAGCGTCATGGATGACTTCTTGCAGCAGCGCTTCGGCTGATTCTGGCAATTCTGGTAAGTCGTAGCCGTTATTTTTGAGGGCTTTCATCACCTCGTAGATGGAACCGAATACATCCAAGTAGGCGGCGGTTCCGACGTTGCCTTTATCTGGCGGGAAACTGAAAACGGTGATGGCGACTTTTTTATCCAGCTTCGGCTTGCGGCGGAGGTTAGCCCATTTTAAGGCGCGTTCGGCCACAGTTTCAACCCGATCGCGGAGTGCGATCGCTTTCCCTGTAGTTCCATCCCTACCTGATAAAATTATCGGCTCAATTGCCCCATCCAATTCGGGAATCGCAATTTGCAAAGCTACTTGAATTGGATGTAACCCTAAATCGCTATCCATCCACTCTTCTGTGGTTTGGAATACTAAAGGTAACGCCACCATGTAAGGACGGTTTAAGCGTTTGAGTGACTCGATTGCTTTGGGATGATCTTGTCTGGCTGGTCCACCCACTAAAGCAAAACCAGTCAGTGATATGACTGCATCTACTAACTGTATGTTGGTCGTTGGTTCGTAGAAATAGGCATCCACAGGCTTAGAGAAATCCAAACCACCAGCAAAAACTGGTAATACCCGTGCGCCTAGTGCTTCCAACTCCTGCACCATTGCTACATAATGAGCATCATCCCCTGTAACTAGGTGAGTGCGTTGCAATACCAACCCAACACAAGGAGCTAAGGGATCTTTGAGATCATTAGAGATATCCTTGCGAGATGTATACCAATTCAGGTATTCTCTGACATCCTCAAACATACTGGGAGCCAAAGGATGCCAAATCCCTAAATCGGGATAAACCATCGGCTGTTGATATGTAGAAGGTGCAAAATTTTGTTTCTCTAAACCTTTAAATACGTATTTATCAGCTAGCATCAGCAAGAAGTTTTCCAGGTTTTCTGGAGAACCACCTAGCCAATACTGAAAACTGAGCATGAAATTTCGGGCATCCTGTGCTTTTTCCATTGGTAGAAACTTCAGCACTTGCGGCAGCGTTCGCAAAAGCTTCAGCATCCCATCTTGGAATCCCGCACCGGATTTTTCTTTGCGTTTCCGCATGAATTGCGCGATCGCACTTTTTGACTGACCCAACTGTGCCAGAGAAAAGCTGCCCATTTTACTTAGGCGCATGACTTCTGGCATCGAGGGAAAGACAACAGAAACATCCAGGCGATCACGGTGTGGTTCTACTGCTGCTACTACTTTCTGTGCTAAGTCTTCGATGAAAATGAGGGAAGCGATGAAGATATTCGCACTCTCAATTTCTCGTTTGAACTCCTGGTAGTTCTCTGGGTCGCGGAGTTCCTCAATCAAGTACCCACTGATTTCAATCGCCAAGTCGGGATTGTTCGCGTTAATCGTGCGAACCGCTTGCGACAAAGCACTTTGGTACTGGGACTCTAGCACGACATAGACCACCTTGATTAAATTACGTCCGCGTAAGTTATCTGGCGCAATGTGTCTAATGGTGGACTTGACGTGGGTGAACATGCTTCTTCGGCTCCTTTGATGCGTGTTCTCTACTGGAAGTTTCTAGCGGCATCATCAGCCACAGTTAACTTCTGAACTTTAGGCAATATGTGTTTTTTATCAGAAAACGCTTACCCAATGGGCATTTTATCCTCTATCTGACACAAATCGATATAAAAAACTAAATATTTCTTTGTAATTATTTACTGTGTATTAAAGTATTTACTCACTTTTTTATAAATTTTATGTAATATTTTTTAATAGCTAGATAGTTATTTAAAGATATTATCCTCTTTAGAAAACAAAACCCACTGGTGTGGGTTGTAAAATTGGATATGTTTGGCGAAATGCGTAGGCATAGCCCGTCGTAGACATCGCACTCATTCATATTGGTTTACATCTAGATCGATAGACAGGTGAACCGAAAAGTTTTACAATCTGACTGATTGCGGTAAATTTACTTATTGCCCAATCCACATAAGCATAGTAAAGATTTTCTAGTGATTGCGTTTGATTGCCCAACCACTAAATTAATATAGGAAAGTCTTTGAGTTAAGGCGCAGCAAACAAATGGATGTAAAGCTGATTCTAGCGGGATTAACAGTTATATTTACGCTTTCGTGCTTATTTTTTGGCACGAAAAATGGATTCTATGATTCAGATAACTATCACGGCAATGGCTCTGCACATTGAGATAAATCTGTAGACGCTACGACTTTCCTTATGGTGAGTTGGTTAAGATAGCTCAGAAATTGCAAAGGGAAAATAAACAAGAGGCATCCTTTAGCTCCTAATTTGATAGCTTTCTTGTTAGCCCACCTTTCCGAACCAGTGCGGGTTCGGTAGAGGCGTCCTCCCCAATCAAAAATCTGTATTCTCAGGGTGTAGGGGCGCACAATAAAACTTACCCCTAAGTCACAAAACCAAAATTTATGTAACTTTTGGCTTTTGGGATATGTCCATGATGATCAGGTTTGAGGGGAGGAAGCATGAGGAATAATCTGTCGGCATCTTCTCGCGTAGATGATGCGGAAGCGAGTAGTGAATTAGAATGTTTGCCCTATAGTGTCCAGCATGACAATGAGGGCGTGTGTTTATTGGTGAAGATGGGGCCACACCGCATCCTGTTGGACTGTGGTTTGGAGGATATTTCATCGCTGGCTAAGGGGCTTACTAAGTCGGGAAGTGGAACTAGTTCGCCCCTACCAGCAGATTTAGTTTTGATTAGTCACGCTCACCCAGATCACGCCAGAGGCTTACTGGGACTGCATAAAACTTTTCCCAAGTTACCTATTTATGGTAGTGAGGTGACTAGCAAGTTGCTGCCATTGAATTGGCTAGACCAAGATGCTGAGGAAATTTCTCAATTTTGTCATGCCTTGCCGTTGCGATCGCCTGTGGAATTCCAAGAAGGTCTGGTGGCAGAATTATTTCCCGCCGGGCATCTACCGGGGGCAGTAGCAATTTTACTCACCTACACCACCCAGCAGCGTACTTACAAGCTACTGTATACAGGCGACTTTTTCCTGTCAAATTCCCGGTTGGTAGAAGGTTTGCGTTTAGAGGAATTGCGAGGATTAGACTTGGATGTGCTGATCATTGAAGGCAGTTATGGTACATCCCGTCATCCCCATCGCCGCACCCAAGAAAATCAACTAGCAGAGCGAATTAATCGAGCGATCGCTGACCATTGTTCTGTAATCCTTCCCACCCCGGCTTTAGGATTGGGTCAAGAACTATTAATGCTCTTACGCTCACATCATCACTTCACTGGACGAGATTTAGATATTTGGGTAGATGGTGCTGTCGCTACTGGGTGTGATGCCTACCTAGAACTGCTACCCCACCTCCCGCCATCCGTGCAGAATTTCGCCCGCCATCAACCCTTGTTTTGGGATGAACGGGTGCGTCCCCGCGTGCGTCGTTTGCAACCAGAACATCGTCCCACTGTTGGCAAGTCACCTTGTATAGTCCTTACCGACTCTACAGATGATTTGGGTAAGCACTGCCAACTAGACACAGGCCCTTGGCTGATCCTCCTACCAGAAAAAATTGATATAAAAGTTAACAAAGAATATTTAGCGCCTACCAATGTCGAAACCTATCTTTTAGCTCAACATAGTGATGGTCCTGGTACTACGCAGCTAATTCATAATTTGCGACCCCAGCACGTCATTTTTGTCCACGGTTCTCCTGCCTACTTGGCAGACCTAACTAGCTTAGAGGAGTTGCAAAACCGCTACCATGTACATTCACCGGCGGCTGACACCTTAGTAGAACTGCCGATCGGCGATACATTTTTACAACCAGCAGCACCAGAAACTAACTACGAAGGCGAACTGACAGAGTTGGGAACAGTAATCACCATCACCCTACCCAATGTGATTAGTGGCGATTCGCGTTGGCGGCAATTTGCCGATACTGGTTTAATTGAAGCTCGTTGGCAAGGGGAAGAACTAGTATTAAGGGGATTGTCTCAACGAGAACTGCTCACCGAAAATAGCGATCGCTATACATGGACAGATGTAGACTGTTGCGGTACCTGCCGACATCAAAGGGGGCAACGGTGTTGGAATCCAGCTTCCCCGTTATATAACTTTAAGGTAACTCTAGAAGGTTACTGTCCTGCTTTTGAAGGTCTAAATGATAGTCAATAGTCATCAGTCCGCTGCCCTTTGTCATTAATGACTAATGACTAATGACTAATGACTAATGACCAATGACTAATTATTCTGGATTCGAGTCAGTGTAACGGTTGTGGATGCGTTCAGCTTCGGGACAATCTTCAGTCATCAAAGGTTCCACATTACCGCGTGGTACTGAAGCCAGTTTTTGCGTTACAGCACCAATGCTCTCAAGGCGAACCATTTCTTCCCAAGAACAAACTTCGTCCTCTTCTTCTGTTTCATAGCGTAGGGTCACTAAATCTCCCTCTATGTCGATGATGCGGGCGCGTTCAATCCAGCGTTGCTGGTCCCGCAAGAAAACACATACCTCGCGCCCATCGCAACACAGTTGATAAATCTTGCGGTGTAGCATGTATTGTTTCTGCCTTTTTAAACAACGTAGTTAAACCTGTCAAAATCTGGGTTCTACCCCATTACATTACACCTTTAAGAGGTTAATTTCACCGTTCAGAACAAGTACGCTTCATGACCGAATCCCAAGATTTGCTAGTTGTCAAAATATCGGGAAATGTTGGGTCATCAATCAATGGTTGCTCTAGCTATGAACTCAATCTCCCTCCGGCTCGTTCTAGGGAATGTCTGCTTTATAAAAGTCAAACAATTCGGTACCTGTCCTAACCAGGTTTATATTTGTTGATGAGTCATTCTTACCATTATGTAATAAAGAATACTCCAAAATAATCGTTGATTGCGGTTGTTTAACTTGCCTACTTTTACTCATTGGCATTACGGGGAAGTCCGGGGACTTGGCTTTACTTTTACCCACTTGTACCTGATCTTAACTCATTCTCTTGCTGACCTTGATGCTTTTCAACAACAACACCCAAAGAGTTTTGAGTTTTTAAGGTTTTTGGCTGCTCATGACTAAGAAAAAGCCAACGGATCGGGGAAAGAGGCAAAGAAGATGGGAGGATCAGCAAGATTTATACGGTAGGGGAAATTCCATAAGCACATTCGACGAGGACGCTTCTCGTTTAATTTGACCTGCGCGAACTGCATTATATAGGGTTGCCAGGGCTGATAAATCCTGTTCCTTCCAGCATTTAGTGGCTAGTACTTGCTGGAGTAAACCCTCAGATTCAACACTAAGATATCCAGTTTTGAAGGCAGAGTCAACGAGTGTGCGAATCATCTTGATTAGGCCAGAGTAAACAATTTGTGATCTCAAGTGTGGAACATTTTTCTCTGCGACTAATTGATATGGAACATAAGTCTTGTGTGATTATAAGTACACACAACTAGTGATTTGCATCACAATATTAGCTTTAAGTGCATCTATCTCTTGGTATACAAAGATAGATGGTTACAAAAATTTTTCGCCCCAATGTTGAGAAGGCAGATAATTTAACAATATTAAAAATATAGAGAAACTTTTAGGCAAGTATCCAAAAAATCTCGTCAAACATCAGCAATCAGGCAAAAAACTGGCGGAAATCTTCATCCTTTTGACTTAATTGCACCCAGTCTAAGTTTAAAGACTGGAATTTTTGCACCAAGCGATCGCAAGCCGGACGTTCGGTAGCATAATGTCCAGCATCGATTAAAATAAGATTGCAATCGCGGCTTTCTTGAAACTGATGAAATTTACAATCAGAAGTCAGATAAGCTTGAGCGCCAGTTTTCGCTACGCCTGAAATGTAACTAGCCCCCGAACCGCCCAAAACGGCAACTCGTGAAATTGTTTGCTGTAAATCAGCAGTTGGGGAAAAAATCAAATTAGGGGAAGCAAGTCGGATTTGAATCGCTGTGAGTAATTCCTGTAATGTCAGAAATGGCTCTAGCAAACCAACACGTCCATATCCTAATCCGGCTTGTGTAGGTACTATAGGAGTAACTTCTTTGAGTTCTAAAATCTGAGCCAAAACGTCAGCAGTACCATCCTGCACTTGGTCAAAATTCGTGTGAGCAGTGTAAATACCAATATTGTGAGTAAAGGCTAACCTTACCATTTCGGCGATCGCTTCATCAGTGCGTAAAGATTTGGGAGGAGTAAAAATTAAGGGATGATGGGCAAATATCAGATTAGCATTCAGAGCGATCGCTTCCTGCATTACTGCCAAAGTCGGTGTCAAACATACCAAAACCCGTACTTTTTCCTGTAACACTCCTGGTTCAATCTGCCAGCCACAATTATCCCAGCTTTCACACCAAGTGGGATTTGCCCATGCTTCAAACCAAGTAATTAGATCAGCAATTTTCATAATTATTTTCTTCAGCAATTTTTAATTGCTAATCAGTGTCTCTGTGGTTGAATATCTAATTTTAATGCTAATTGCTGGCGCATTTCCTGAAAAGGTTTGTTCCATACAGGGCTAGCATTCCAGTTCCACACTGCCACCGGGATAAGTTCTTCTTCAGCAAGATAACTTAACAGACGATATTCATCTTTTGGTTCACGAGAAAAAGTGAAGGGATTGCGGTAGCCAGTATCACATAGTTTATAAGATGTGACCTGACCATGACTAATACGTTGTAAAAGTTCTTTACCTTTGACGAGCAAATAATCCAAAAAAACCAGACTAAAAGGCTCTATATGTGCGCGTTTTTGTGGCTCTTTTTGTACCCATCTTGCCCACTCAAATCCATAGATAAAATCGTGAACGTAACGAAAGCGCATTTCCGTTTTATTTCCGAACATCTCTGTCAGAGAAACCATCTTTTCGCCAAAAACTGTTAAAAAAGAAATAGCGCCCTCATCTGCTAGTAAAGCCTGCCTAAGTATACTACTTACTAGAAAATCAAAATCCCAGAAGATGTTTTCTGGAAAATTTTGCAACTGAGTATATACTATGCATTCGAGAGTTTCCTGAAGAGTTGCGAGGAGTTTAATATCAGTGTTTTGTTCAGTAATCAAATTTCCCAATTCTGTAAAACTGGTAATTAATGTTTTGTGGGGATTAAGTGATAATAGGTTAACAGACTGCTGGGTAAAGATTTCATCAATAAATCGGAAAGTATGAGTTTGTGTCAGTTCTTGCTTCATAGTAATTGAAATAGCCCAGTCAGCTTACACTAAATATTAGTGTATATGGGAATAAACAGATAATTAAATAATCACAAATAAACTTAACTTTTGAATTTACAAATTTACACAAATTATTTAGTATGTGCCTGATTAATTTTGCAGCAATAATTTTAATTAGAAAGTTACCACTGCAAAATTTATTTAATTCTTACAATATTACACCTACCTACGCAGTATAACTAGAGTATTTAAACTCTACAAAGCTACACTTTAAATAAATGAAACGTGAGAAATTTCTATCCAGAAATATGCACAACCAATTCTCTTAAATGACTGCGCTGGCGGTGTTCCCAAATATAAATTCCCTGCCAAGTTCCTAGCACCAAATGACCACGATTAATGGGGATATGTTCAGAAGTATGGGTAAGTGCGGTACGAATGTGTGCCGGCATATCATCGGCACCTTCTGCATCGTGGATGTATTTGCCTGATTCTGGGACGAGTTTTGCCATAAAATTAGCTAAATCCACAAGAACATCAGGATCGGCATTTTCTTGGATGACTAAACTGGCTGAAGTGTGGCGCAAAAATAGAGTACAAAGACCAGTTTCAACTCCTGATTCTGCAACTATGGCTTCAATTTTTGCAGTGATATTATAAAAAGATTTGCCAGTAGTGGAAATTTTTAGTAACTTTTGGTAGTGACTCATTTAAAACACTAATTATTGATGAAAGTAAAGCTAATTAACAGTTGAATCTAGTTGATTTGGTTGTTGTTCTGCCGTTGGTTGATCGCTAGACTGAGTATGTCTTGTCCTAAAGAGGCTCAACACCGCATTTACAGAATTTTTTAAGACATCGGGGATGATCGGTGTGTTAGGCAGATTGTGAGATAAAGCTGTAATGTTAGCCCAATCTGGCTCTGGCAGTTGTAACCTATTTTTCGAGGATGTTGTATCGTCTTGGTTGGTATTCATAGTTTTTGTAGTTCAGGAATGAAATAAACTGTTACTTGATGTAACAAGGCAACAAAGGCAATTACGGGAGTCACAAAAGTAGCATATGTCAAGGATTGAGAAATATCCTCTACTTGCTTCTGGTTTTCATTATAAGTCTGTCTCAAGTTAACTAACATCTGTGACTGGTACTCTTGAGGTGAGAACTTCAAATATTTATTCTGAAACTCGTCAGTTTCTAGGTTGGGCTAACAAAAAATTTGCGTGGTAATAAAGCCCGTATTAGTAGCATAAAGTTGAAAAGTGGTAACAATATTTCTATTACACTGAAAATACTAAATATCGTAATCAGTCTAGATATTGTTAGAAAACTTAATAATGCGGTGTTTGTGAGAAATAGAATGTTCATCTGAGTGATTAAAATTTGCCGTTCTTCTTTTTGTCTTTCTATAACTCGACGCACATATTGGGCGGCTAATTCCAACGTTTCTTTGTCTATTGTTGGATTTTCGATTATTAATTGACCTTGTTTTGAATAACTTTATTTTGAGTGTAAATACTTAATAACGGCATGAGCGATCGCTTCATTACCATCCTTAGCAATTGGTTGAGATTGCTTTGGTGGTTGAGGTAAATCATGGAGAAAATCCCAAGTTTCTTGAAAAAACTCAGATGGGGTGATGATTTGATGCTGATTATAATTAGTTATACCTTCTATTATAAAAGTTGCTTCGGCAAAGTCCTCACGCGGGATGCTAACAATAGGTACTCCTAGTAGTGTGGCTTCAGAAAAAGTACTGTAACCAGGTTTAGAAACGACTCGTCCACAAATAGGCATAAAATCTACAGGGCGATATTTGCGCTCGCTAATTTTCACTAAATTAGGTAAATCAGGGACAGATTGATCAAAGACGATAAATTGCCAATCTGGAAATCGCCGCAGGTTTTCATAGGGGATTTGCTGCAAACCCAAGCCGCCAAAGGTCAACAAAATAGTTTTTTCCAGTGGTGCAGTTATTCCCCAAAGAGAGCGTAAATCATCAGCAGAGTGACGGGGAGAACCGCCTGTTAAGCCGACATCTGTGATATTGTTAAAAGCTGGCATTGGTTCGTGGAAAGGGAGACGAAACAGGCGATCACACTTTGAGTACCAATCACTAATCCAATCGGCAATTGGGGTAAATTCACCTCCCCAATCTCGATATATCAAGTCCCAGCCAAAATTACTCATCATCCAGCAGGGAATATTTGCAGCTTTGGCAAACCCAGGAGCAAGGAAGGGAATATCTGCCAAGATGAGATTAACGCGATTTTGGCGGATAAAATTCACTTCTGAAGCAATCAGCGAATTTTGATGCTTCTTAATATCCAGCAACTTTTCTAAAGTCGCTACTTTATCCATTGTCAAACTATCCGTTTGCACCACACCCAAATCAAACGCACGGGGACGATAGATAAAATCGCCTTCTATATAGCACTCTAATAACCAGCGTGGGGCAGTGGTAACAAGAATTAGCAAAACTTCTGGACATAATTTTTGAATTGTCGCAGCGACAGAAGCTGTGCGGGCAGCATGACCAAAGCCGTGGTTAGTTATAGCTATGTATAAAATTGGGCGTTCCATTTTAATGTTAAGAATTATAAATGATTAAATTTAGAATGTAATTGAGTTTCTAGCCAGTCTTTAATGGTGTATTCATTCTTGAATAGCAAAATATTTTCATCTATTTCAGGAGGCTAAAAATTTTGTATTAGTTCTGCAAAAATCTCTTTTTTGATTCCTTGACGTTTTTTAGTTTGTTCATTGATTTCCATTCTTATGTAAATTTCCTCTAGCGGAACATCGAGGTAAATTACTTTGGTTTCATAATTATGTCGTTTGGCGACCTCTCTAAATCTGTCACGCAACCAACGAAAACAGTTTGTGTCATCAAGAATGATATCTTATTGTAGTTGCATTAAATTGGCCAAAATACCAATTGCGATTTGGTGAGTATTTTCCCACTCTTCAACAGAAATACCATCTCCACCAAAATCAAGCCCTCGCTCTTTATTAATATCATCCAAACTTATAGAACCCATTTGATATCTTTTTTCTAGCTAGCAGCTAGTCTTCTGAGCATCAATCTGATAAAACAAAGCTTGAGCTTGGCATTGGCACGAGCGAGTGTCCGGTCAAAATTTTTGACTAAACTTTTACATCGCTCCACCCAAGCGTTTGACCTTTCAATTATCCATCTAGCGGCAACAGGCACAAATCCAGATTTTCCACTAGCTTCCTTTTCGGCTTTCGATGGCTTGGCTGAAAGTTCAAATTGGATGAAAGCTCATGATTTGAGGATAAATCTGCTCTAACGCTTGGGTAAGTTTATCAGGATGATAGCCATGATCTATAGTGAGTTTGTTTACCTGCACCATTACAACTTAAGATATTAGAATGGAGTATTTTCAATAATTACCGATTCGATTAATTCAGTCAGTTCAAAGCTGAAAATACGTGAATAAAAGTAGAGTTCCGCTTCTAGTGATTTTTTGATGTTTTCGGCTTTGCGGAAGCCATGTTGTTCACCTTCAAAGGGAACATAAGCCACTGGCAGACCTTTAGCCTGCAAGGCTGTAACCATTGCTTGTGTTTGGTTTGGTGGAACGACTTGATCTTCTAGTCCCTGGAAAAAAATTACAGGGCAGTCAAGACGGTCAGTAAAATTGATTGGCGAGCGTTGTTGATAAATCTGACGCTGTTGTGGGTAAGCACCAATTAAACGTTCCAAGTATCGCGATTCAAATTTGTGTGTATCCCGTGCTAAAGCTTCTAGGTCACTGACTCCGTAGTAGCTGGCACCGGCTTTGAAGGTATTACGGAAAGTCAAGGCACAAAGCGTTGTATAACCACCAGCACTGCCACCGGAAATTGCCAAACGCTCGCCGTCAACTATCCCTTGTTCTACTAGGTAACGCGCACCAAAGACGCAATCATCTACATCAACAATTCCCCACTGACCATCTAATCTTTGACGATACTCTCGTCCATAACCTGTGCTACCACCATAATTTACATCTAGAACCGCTATACCCCGGCTAGTCCAGTACTGAATACTAAAGCTCAGGTTACTAGAAGCAGCTGCGGTTGGCCCACCGTGGCTTTTGACAATCAGAGGAGGTTTCTCAGTTTCAGGAGCAGTGTAATCAAGGTTTTGAGGTGGGTAAAATATAGCATAGGCGGTTTGACCGTTAGCTGTCGGGTACTCAATTGGCTGAGGGAGGGAAAGATAACCAGGATCAATTGTTACATCATTAGAACGGCGTAACACTTCCAGTTTGTCGGTAGCCAAATCAAGTTGCACAATAGCGGATAACTCAGTCGGAGAACTTGCTCGGAAAACAACTCCTTCTAAGGTTGCCTGAATACCACTAATTTCCGTATATGGTGTCGGCAGAGGTTTCAATTGAGTTGTTGTTGTGTCAAGACTCGCTAAGTGCCAAGTACCTTGTTGGGTATATGTGCAGATAATGCGGTTAGCTGACTCGAAAGCATAAGTTGACATACCTAAAAGCCACTGGGGACGACCAAACTCTGCCTTCATTTGTGTCAAAGCTTGTATTTCTCCATCTTGCCAACGGTAAAGATTCCACCAACCAGTACGGTCACTGATAAAGTACAATTTGCCATCACTAGACCACTCCGGCTGAAATATGGATTCATTGAAACCACCAGCGATTTGTTGAGTATTACCTAAACAGCCATCTGCTAGAAGTTCCCCCACCCATAGTTGAGTACCATCCCAAGGCATATTTGGATGGTTCCAAACCAGCCAAGCCAAGCGAGAGCCATCAGGGCTAAGACGGGGTGAGGCGTAAAAGTCGTTTCCAGATACTAACGGTTTGCTATCTCCTTCTAATCCCAGACTCACCAGTGTGTTGATTGGCTCACGGTCAGGAATGGTGTGATCCTCAGATACACAAATAATTCGGTGGCGTTGACGGTCAAAAATTCCGTCTGCATAGCGCACAGCAACTAGGGGTGTGATGGCTTGCGGTTCAGTATTAATCTCCTGACGATAGAGGCGTTGGTCGGCAAAGTTGCTAAAGTAAACAGTGCTATCAACAACGAAAAAAGAGTTACCGCCATATTCATGAACACGGGTACGCACATTGAAAGGCGCAGGAGTGACATCCTGAATTTGATTATTGGCACTCCGTCTTACTACCACAGTTCTGCCTTGCTCGGACGGTCGTAACTCACTCCAATAAATGTCTTCGCCATCAATAGCAATTTGCCCCAATCCAATTGTACGTGCAGTAATTAAGTCTGTTGTGATGGGTGATCTCCAAGAACCGTAAGATGCTACCTCTGGTTGAATCACACGCTATAAACTCCCTAATTTCAATAATTAATATCATTATCGAACTTCTCATTCCCCATTATTTGACTTAAATAAAAATTCAGTAGACTGAAAACTTTTGTGAGCGCTCTGGGTATAACTCTTGATTTACAATGCTTGAACCCCTTAAAAACTGGGGTGGATCTAGGGGTTTTTTGTATGTCCCCTCGAAAAGGGGGAATAGCAAAAACTAGGTTTGGCATTATTACCTTCAAATCCTTGTCAGCAAAGCTTTTTCCCCCAACGTGTCTCAGAAACTATACTTTTTGAGACATACCAAAATTATGTCTCTTTTTATGTCTCAAAATGCAATTATCTCAAAGTCTAAAGAATAATGAGAAGTTATCTTAGAAAATCTGCCGCTTCTCAGTCATAAAAATCCTAATCCTCCTTTTCGAGGGTTTGTACAAAAAACCCCATCTAGCGAAGCTGTCATGAGGGGCAAGATAGGTGGAAACTATTGCTATATCTACGCTATAGCATTTTTGACATCGAACTAGAATTTCTGCATGAAAGCACTGGTACTTTTCACCCCATAATTGCTTTTCGCCTAGCACACATAATTACAAATACTGTTTGGTTGGAGTCTCTGGATTGGGCTACAAAGCTTGATGTCAAAGAGTTTCAGTCAATTCACCCCAAAAGATGATCATTGCCCTAGCTGTAAAACCTGTAAATAAAGTTAATAAATACTCCGGTTTTTGTAGCTATAGATACCTAAGTTTTGTCCCCTGGTGTCAATTTTACTCAAACATCGCTGAAACCTATATAGAACCCATTTGATATCATTTTTCTAGCTAGCGCAGCTAGTCTTCTGAGCATCAATCTGATAAAACAAAGCTTGAGCTTGGCATTGGCACGAATGAGTGTCCGGTCAAAATTTTTGACTAAACTTTTACATCGCTCCACCCAAGCGTTTGACCTTTCAATTATCCATCTAGCGGCAACAGGCACAAATCCAGATTTTCCATTAGCTTCCTTTTCGGCTTTCGATGGCTTGGCTGAAAGTTCAAATTGGATGAAAGCTCATGATTTGAGGATAAAATACACCGTCAAGAATTTGCCCCTTTGTCCACAAAGGGGGTCTAGTTCTTTTCTTAGTCGGCAATAATGGCTCAATAATTTCCCACTCTTTGTCTGTCACGTTGCTTGAATACCCCATTTTCAACCCTCACTGCTTGAATCCACCTATTTCTGTTGATTCTACTTGGTCGCCTAAAAGATACCAAATGGGTTCTAAAGATGCACAGTTTAGATAATTGACTATTGCTTTAGCTAAAGTACTTTTACCGGAAAACGCCAAGCCACAAAGTAAATAAAGGGTTTTCATTTAGTTCAGCAAAGTTAAGTAAAGTCTAATTTACTAGCCTTGGCGAATTGAATTCGCAGCTACACAGACAAAACTCACACTTCGACCCTTCGACAAAGCTCAGGGCAACGCAAGCTCAGTGACTGCCTCCGTGGGTTTAAAAAGCTTGATTTTCTCCCAGTCCACGGAGGTGGACTTTTCTGCGATACGCTGTTAGCGTTCGTTTATGTAGTAGCGAATTGTATTCGCCCAATACTTTTCAAACAACCTCTGAGCTTGAGATAGCATAACTTCTCCTACATTTTGCAAAAACCTTGAATCGTCTCAACTAATAAATCAATTTCCGATTCTAAAGTAAAGTAATGGAGGGTGGCACGTATACAGCTAGGATCGGCAATTGTCCGAGTTAATATTCTTTGTGACTCTAAAAATTGCACCAACTGCAAATGAGCTTGCGGCTGATTATTTATTAGTTGAAAAGAAACTATACCGCTTTCGGGTGGAGAAGTTCGCAAACATTTAATATCGGGTAACGCCGTCAATTGTCGCCAGAGGTACTCACTATTTTGACAAATTTGCTCGTAACGTTCCTGTGAGGTTCCCCATTGCTGATGAATTGCGATCGCCTCCTTTAACCCAACATACAAAGGATAAGCTAATGTAGACACTTCGTATCGTCGCCCATCTGGAAGCCAACCCACAGGCTGAGATTGACTATCTACAACAATGCCATTCAAGCCAATAAACGTAGGTTTTAGGCTTTCTCGTGCTTCTGGTCGAACATACAAACCACCAGCACCCGCAGGACCACATAACCATTTGTGACCAGTGAAAGCATAAAAATCTACTCCCAATTCAGTCAAGTTTAAAGGCAATAAACCAGCAGATTGGGCAGCATCTATCAATAGTAAAGAATGATTATTTCTGCATATTTCGGCAATTTTATCAAGAGGTAAAACTTGACCAGTATTCCAGAAAACATGACTCAATATCACTAGGCGCGTATTAGGGCGCAAGTGCTGGGCAATAACTTTTACGGGATCGCCCTCATTTAAAGTCGCCTTGAGAGGACAGGTAGTAACTTCTACAGCAAATCTTCGTGCGATTTCCTGGGCTGTGGCAATTACGCCTGGATGTTCGCAGTCTGAGAGCAGGAGATGGTCGCCAGCTTGCCACTCAATGCCCCATATAGCGATATTACAGCCAACAGTGACATTTTGCGTGAGAGTAATTGTTTCAACTGGTGCATTTAACTCCAAAGCGATCGCTTCTCTTGCAGCTTTAGTCTGGGGCGCTATCCAGCGATACGCCTCATTGCCAAAGGGACCTAT
The DNA here is from genome assembly GCF_054880495.1 of Nostoc sp. Lineage (NCBI taxonomy): Bacteria > Bacillati > Cyanobacteriota > Cyanophyceae > Nostocales > Nostocaceae > Nostoc > Nostoc sp. The sequence goes on along the minus strand of NZ_JBTYKD010000373.1, from coordinate 554 downwards.
ATGCTGAACATGAGCTTGAGTTTGGGCGATCGCATCCATTGCCCTTTGGGGCATCGGTCCTTGTCCCCCATAATTGAAATAAGTCTTATTCGCTAAAGCGGGAAATTGCTCTCGATGGCTATGCAACCTGGTTTGTGCGACAGAAGTACTAGTCATACCGATTTTAGATTTTGGATTTTGGATTAATCATAGTTTCTCATCTCCCCCTCTCTCACTCCATTATTAATAGGACTTACGCAAACAATAGCCGAAAAGAATGATTTTTAGGTAGGGGCAATTCATGTAGCTTTAGCTGACCGCAGGGTATTGCCCCTACCGTGTGTAGTTTTGCGTAATACCAATTCTGTATGAAGATGCGCTAAACCATATTTAAACCGCGTCTATCTTGAAACCTGTAGTTCTTCGGTGATGAAAAGGATTTGCCCTCATCCCCCAACCCCTTCTCCCAGATTTGGGAGAAGGGGAGCCCTCACCCTAAATCCCTCTCCCAGATATGGGAGAGGGATTTAGGGTGAAGGCAAAAACTACGGTTCTCAACTTAGATGAGGTTTAAG
>NZ_JBTYKD010000372.1:0-4514 GCF_054880495.1 Nostoc sp. | reverse complement strand
TTTAGCTTAGGGATAGAGGGTATTGCAGTTTACCCATTCCGAGTAACACCGGGAAAAGTGGCTTGAGGACATTTGTCCATAAAGTTACTAACTGTCTATAGGGAAATTACTCAATACCCTCAAAGTACATTCAACCCCAGTTTTTTCTGTAATTATTAGTCCAGATGGTCAGACTGTCCTGAGTGGCGGTAGAGATACTACTATCAAGATTTCCCATATAGAGATGGGACAATTAGTGCAAGTCCTCAAAGGTCATTCTTACTTGGTTTACTCCCTTGCCATTTGTCCAAAGCAGCAGATTTTAATCAGTGGTAGTGCAGACAATACGATTAAGCTGTGGAATTTGAAGAGTAGAAAACTGCTGCAAACTATCAACGGGCATTCAGGTTGGGTGACTTGTGTCGCCATTAGTCCTGATGGACAAATTTTAGCTAGTGGCAGTTATGACCAGACTATCAAGTTATGGAATATCAACACAGGTAAGCTAATTAACACACTTGCCGGACATCATAATTATGTTTGGTCGATCGCTTTTAGCCCCGATGGTCGGCATCTCGCTAGTGGTAGTGCAGATCATACTGTGAAACTATGGGATATTAACACGGGACAAAATCTTTACACTCTCAGCAACCATTCAGATTGGGTTTATTCTGTCGCTTTCAGTCCTAATGGCAAAACTTTGGTTAGTGGTAGTCGAGACAGGACAATCAAGCTTTGGCGATGCGATATCTAACAAGAAATTAAAAATTTAAATGATTTCAGTAAATTGCTAAATTTTCTCTTTATCCATCAGATAACAGCTTAATAGCATTATTTTTGACATACCATTTTTTGAGACTAAGTGTTAACTCCCTAAAGATAGAGTTACTTGCTGAGCACAGAGGTTATGCTGAGAATTACCAATAATGAGGTAGCAAATGAAACTCAATATTTATCAGCAACATACATTTTTCACCTCATTAAAACCTCTTGTTTTTAGAAAGCTTTAGTTTTTCAATATTATATCGAGGAGTGAAATCAACAGCTATGTCTATTCCCAATGAACCCGAAAGCGAAAATACTGAACTCAAGCAAGAATCTTACAGTGATACTAATGGTAATACTCACACCCACGTAACACGAACTAGTGAAACACTGAAGAACAATATAGCTAATCCCAACTCTTACCAAAAAGGTTACGTACAAGGTCGAAATACTGAGCATACCAATCAGCAAGCTGATTTAGCCGAGCGTGATAATAACAATGCTAATGGTGGTTTGGTGTTGGGTATTATTATTACTTCCGTGCTTGCTTTGGTCATAGGTGGGGTCTGGTATTTCAGCCAGCAGAATAACGCACCGGTTAACAATATTGTCCCAGTCGCGGTTCCTGTACCGAGTAAGAGTAGTTCAACCCCTAGTGCATCTCCTCAACCACGAACGACAATGATCGAAAGAACCAGAGAAATACCTGTTGTTGTTCCTGTTCCTGTTCCACAACAGCAGGTCACACCTTCATCTCCACCTCGCCAACCGAATATTAACATTACTGTTCCACCCCAGCAGCCTGCGGCAGAAAAAGCACCTGTAACTCAGCCAACCCCGAAAGCGACACAAACTCCGACGACCAGTCCAACCAGCATTACTCCGACTTCGCACAACAAGGAGGATACTTCTACTAATACTGTCGCTCCAGGTACGAAAAGTGATACCTCTAAAACCACTCCACCTCAATGAGTAGGTTAGTCAAACAATAGACTGCATAAATCAAAAAAAGAACCCTACCCCGCCTTTGACTTACGTCAAATTCTCCCCTAAAAGCCTGCTCTTAGGGGCTGGGGGTGGGGTATTAGGGACTTTTGCAAGAGGTCTAATATTTCGGAATTCTTGCCATAAATTAAGGGTATTGATATGGGATTGAAAGCGTTTTTGGTAACGAGTGACAACCAAGAAATAGAAATCCCCCAGCATTACCGTAAAAGCGAGAAGAAACTGAAACGGCTACAGCGTCATTTATCCCGCAAAAACAAAGGGTCAAATCGTCGCAAGAAAGCTATTAAACGTGTTGCCAAGACTCATTTAAAAGTCGCTAACCAGCGCAAAGATTTTCACTACAAAACTGCAATATGGTTATTAAATCAATCCCAGGCAAGCACTGAGCGTTCGCGTAGCGTCTCGGAGAGAAGCCGAAGTGTTATTGCCCATGAAAATCTAAATATCAAAGGACTAGCAAAGTCAATGCTTGCTAAGTCCGTAAACGATGCCGGGTGGGGTCAATTTCTGCAAATTCTAAATACCAAGGCTGCAAGTGCTGGGTGTTTGGTGATTGCTGTAAATCCTAATGGCACAAGTCAAGAATGTTCTGATTGTGGCGCGACAGTTCCGAAAACATTGGCCGATAGGTGGCACAACTGCTTATGTGGTGCTAGTTATTGCCGTGATCATAATGCGGCGCGAAATATAAAACACAGGGCGGCGGGGCATCCCGTCCTTCAAAGCTCAGGAAATGTCCCACGGGTTGCCGGGAGTCACTGAGAAGCCTGCGCTGTCCCGAAGGGCAGCGTCAGGAGTATGTCACTTAATTAAAAATTTCAGAATTATTAATCACTAATTAAGGTAATTACAGTCACTTCGGGCGGACAAAATAAGCGTCCTGGTTTATAAGTTCCTAAACCCCGATTGACATATAGTTGATTTTTTTCTACCTTGTGAAACCCTTGCGCCCACTCCCAATATCGCACTACTTTAGAACAGTCTCCCAGGAAAAATGTTACCCAACGCCGTAATTTTTTGGGAATTTGTTTGAGGAGCTTTTTATAATAGAATACTACAGGGCCAATGCCCGGAATGACGATGTGACCACCGTGGGTATGACCAGATAGTTGCAAATCTACGCGCCATTGTTGTAATATCTTGGCTGTATCTGGGTTATGAGATAAAACGATGCGGGGTGTAACCGAGTCTAGTTGATTCATGACTGGTGCGGGCTGGAATTCCCGTGACCAATAATCAGCTAGTCCTACCAATGGTAATTCTTTTCCTAATGGATAGGCGATTTCATTCCAAAGTACATGCACCCCAATGCTAGTTAAGGCTTGTGTAACTTCTGCTTTTGAGTGGCTGTAATAGATATCGTGATTACCAAGTACGGCGTAGATACCATAGCGACTTTGTAGATGTTTGAGTCGAAGTACCAATTGGTGAATCGGCGTGGGATCGTCAGTTACGTAGTCACCAGTTAATAGAATTAAATCTGGTTCAGCTTCGTTAGTAAGTGCGATCGCTTTTTCTAACATATCTTCCGACAGCCGCAAACCATCGTAGTGAAAATCTGACAACTGCACTAACGTTGTACCTTGTAAAGATGCTGGAAGTTCCGCAATCTTAACCGTTATTTTATCTACTCTTAAATGTCCCGTAAACAACCAATGCATAAGGCAACCGATACTCCTCATACCAGCGTTTACAGCTTACCAAAAATTAAAATACAACTTGAGTAACTGCAATAATTTATGTCACAGACTCCAAATACAATTAACTAATTGATTTATTTGAAATCGCTGAATTTAGTTATCGGGTTTTCCTTCTGCTTTCTCATTCAGCTTGTAGCGTGATTATAGTAACTTCTGGGCGGCAAAATAAACGTCCTGGGAGGTAAGTTCCCAAACCCCGATTGATATATAGCTGATTTTTTCCTAGCCGATGGAAACCCTGTGCCCATTCCCAATGGCTGACTACAGAAACATTGACTTGGAAAAAGGGGACTAGACGCCGCAGTTTTTTGGGTATTTTTTTTACAAGCTTTTCGTAAAAGAACGCCATAGGGCCAATTCCGGGAATCACGATTTGACCACCGTGAGTATGACCAGATAATTGTAAATCGACTCGCCAGGATTGTAATATCTCTGCTGTATCTGGGTTGTGGGATAAAACGATGCAGGGTGTGTCGGGGTTTAGCTGGTTCATGACTGGTACAGGATTAAATTCCCGTGACCAACTATCGGCCAGTCCAACAAGTGGCAATTCTTTTCCTAGTGGATAGGCAATTTCGTTCCAAAGTACATGAATTCCAATGCTAGTTAACGCTTGTGTAACTTCTGCTTTTGCATGTCTGTAATATATATCGTGATTGCCAAGAACAGCATATATACCACTGCGACTTTGCAGATGTTTGAGTCGAAGTGCCAGTTGGTGAATCGGCGTGGGATCGTCAGTTACGTAGTCACCAGTTAATAGAATTAAATCTGGTTTAGCTTCGTTAGTAACTGCGATCGCTTTTTCTAACATATCTTCCGATAGTCGCAAACCATCGTAGTGAAAATCTGACAACTGCACCAGTTTCTTACCTTGTAAGGATGCAGGCAACCCTGCAATGTTAACCGTCAATTCTTCTGTACTCAACGGCCCAGATAACAACCAATGCATAAGACGTTTAATAAACCTTAATCATAGCGCTTACAGCTTAACTGAACATTGTCGCTTTGTGTGTAGCGACTAATGCAACTTATTGAAAATTTCATAAAAGTTGGAAATTT
>NZ_JBTYKD010000371.1:0-12221 GCF_054880495.1 Nostoc sp. | reverse complement strand
TCAAGCTATGGCTGACGCTGTAAATTATATTACCGAAGATGATGCCTTCGGTTGGTTCAACCACTGTGGTCTATTTACCTGAAAATTGCTGTAAGTTACGCGCAAGTCTTTTTGCGTGTTCATTCCTTTATATTGTTACTTTTAAATGTTTACGAGCGTAAATACCACGCGCTTTTCTTCTACCAGATGACCCTTTTTTCTTTTTGTAGGAGCTTGCACGCCGCGAGGAATCTGGTCATAGTTTTTAAGCCGCATTGTCCACATTTATGGTTTTGCCTTTTGAGGGCTTTAGAGGTTTCGCCGTCATAGAGTTTGCTGTTGCGTTCGCTCCAGTAGGCGATATCTCCGTCGTAAGGTGACTTTTCCCCTTTGACATTGAGATGTTTGTTTTCGGAGTAAGGAACCGGTGGGAATGCCTTTGTTATTAGTCCTTTGGCACTGCACCTTGGGGAGTTTAGGAGATTTAGCTTTTAAAATCCGAAGCTGAAGAGGATTAAGGATCTCAATGGCGGAGGCTGAAGGCAGGGTACGGTGTAGATAAGTTAACTGCAAAAGCTCTCAACAGCAATTACACTCAAAAAACCAACTAAGGTCTTCATGCCCTCAGCAGCCAGCCTGTATCGTTCCACCTGGCAACCCGATTTGAAGATTTTGTGATATTCCTCTACCCGCCAACGGTAAGAATACCAACGTAAAATCGTAGAAGCCATCTGGATATCTGCGACAACTTCTGTAGTCAGAAGCATACATTCTACAGACGTTTCACCCTCTGGGCAATCAACTTCCGTGGCATAAACACCATATACGAGTTAGGCTTCGGCTGTATGAGCATTAGTGCCAACTACGGCCCCGCCGCAGACCGAAATCAGGGCATTAAAGCCATTCGCACAGCCTATGAAAAAGGCGTCAGGTTCTTCGATACAGCCGAAGTTTATGGCCCCTTTACGAACGAAGAACTGGTTGGAGAAGCGCTCGCGCCTTTCCGCGACAAGGTAGCTATCGCAACCAAATTCGGTTTTGACGTTGCAAATGGTTCAGGTGGTCTGAATAGTCGACCGGAGCACATCAAAAAAGTGGTTGAAGCCTCGCTCAAGCGGCTCCAAACCGACCGCATTGATCTTTATTACCAGCACCGAGTCGATCCCAAAGTGCCCATCGAAGATGTGGCTGGTGTGATTAAAGAACTCATTCAAGCGGGAAAGGTTCTGCATTTCGGTCTCTCTGAGGCAAGCGCACAAACAATCCGTCGGGCACACGCGGTTCAGTCGGTCGCAGCTATCCAAAGCGAGTACTCGTTCATGGAAAGAAGTCCCGAAAAAAACGGCGTCCTGAAAGCCTGTGAGGAGTTGGGAATTGGCTTCGTTCCGTGGGGGCCGGTTGGCATGGGCTATTTGACCGGGCAAATCGACGCTCTCAAAAAGTTCGACCCGAAAGCCGACCTTCGATTAGCGATGGAGCGCTTCTCGCCAGAAAACTTGGCGGCCAATGCTCCGATTGTAGACGTACTCCGAACCTTTGCGGATAAAAAATACGCGACACCGGCGCAAATTGCCTTGGCTTGGCTCCTCGCGCAGAAACCCTTTATTGTTTCTATTCCAGGCACACGCAACCTCAATCACCTGGAAGAGAATATGGGAGCCATCAACGTTAATCTGACGCCTGCGGATATTCGTGAACTCGAAGCAGCTTTCGCCAAAATCAAAGTGCATGGTGGCCGACTGAATGAAATGCATAGGCAGATCATTGAGCTGTGACCAGTCGTTGAGCAGCAAAATGGGGATGCAAGGGCCCTTGATTCAATCGCAAGCGCCCTTGCAGTTCAACTTGACCACCCGCGACAGAACAAGGCGCTGGTACTCGACCGCCTACAGTCCGCTCGTTCCTCGCTCCCTTTCGGCTGCGGGTGAGCTTGATCGTTGTGCAGCAGCGCGCAGTTTGGCTGTGTGCGGGAGAATCGTGCAAGATGAGACGAGCGACTTAACAGGAGAAACGATGCTGGTAAACTTGCTTTAGATTAAACTTTCCTTTAGCGTCCACCATGAAAACACTCATCATCAACGCTTCTCAGCCTGTTGCCGGAATGTCCGAAGGAAAACTCAATGACTTCCTGGCTAAAGTCATTAGAGAAGAGTTAGAACAGAACGGACATGAAGTCCGATTAACAGAGATTAAAAACGGCTACGACATTGACGAAGAAGTTGAAAAGCATCTTTGGGCTGATGTCATCATCACTCAGTCACCGGTCTACTGGTTCGGAAATCCTTGGATTTATAAAAAGTACGTAGACGAAGTTTTCAATGCTGGACTTCTTCAGCAGAAGATGGTAGCAAATGACGGTCGGACACGCAGCGACCCCACAAAACAGTACGGGACAGGCGGCCTAATGCAAGGCAAAAAATATATGCTCTCTCTGACTTGGAACGCCCCTGCTGAAGCCTTCAACGACGAGAGGCAGTTCCTGTTTGCGGGCAAATCGGTGGACGATTTTTTCATGTTCAACACCGCAAATTACAAGTTCTGTGGCCTAGAAATCCTTCCTTCTTTCTCTTGTCACGACGTACTGAAGCAAGGTGGCATTGAGCATGACATCGAGCGTCTTAAGGCGCATTTGGCTAAATACGTTCTGTGATTGTCGGTGAGCAGCCAACCCAATTGCTTCCAAAGCAAGTGACAACCGTAACACTCCAACTGCTGCCCAACAACCCGCTTGCACCCGACCGTATCAAGGCTGTTAGCAAGTTCGAGAGGTTATTAGCGTCGGGTGAAGCGAAGCCATGCCGTCAGGCTTATCGCCTAGTTATAAGGTTGGAAAATTTTTCTCCCACCAGTTCAGCATTGCTTGTTACCTTTAGCACCCGATTTCAATTACGGTACCGTATTTGCTGTGCTGTTTCTTAAATCCTTTTCCAGCAAGCTTTTCGAGACTTAACGGGAAAAGTCAGCAAAGCTAAAGGACAAATCCCCCTACAAATGGATTACCCAATGGTAAACAAGACGCTCAAATCGTCGATGCTATTTTACAACTTGCAGCATTAGCAAGTTCCTTTGAGTGTCCTGTTGTCTGTGAAGAATTAGATTTTAGTGACAAAAAGCAGCGACTTGGAGAGGCAGGAAGAAAGTACGCTCGAATGCTATCAAGTTGGGCGTACAGTAGATTTTATCAACTGCTTCAATCAATTCTATCGAATCGTGGCATTGATCTGATCACGGTTAATCCAGTCTATTCTAGTTTGATTGGATTAGTGAAGTACATGAGGATGTACGGACTATCTAGTGATTGTGCTGCGGCCTTAGTAGTTGCCCGTCGTGCTATGAGGCTAAATGAATTGCCGCAAAGCTCCATAACCGCCTATGCTTCAGTGAATGAAGACAAGCACATATGGAGCTTTTGGAGTGAACTGAATAAAAAAATCAAACGTTCCACTAAGATAAATCGGCGACATGATTATTTTACTGTTTCTAACTGGAGTTTCTTGGACAACCTCAGCAATGTTCGCGAATAGCGTCTCGAAGAGAGGAAGCGTAGGCACTAAGAAAGAGCGTTTCAAACTTACACCGTCAAGTTAAATCAGGTTTACCCAGATTTTTAGAAGCGGTCAATTCCCTCAACATACCAATCCATCGCTAGTTGTCTTTGATCATCCAACACCTTACCCTTTGGCACTCGCACCACCCCTTTTTGGTCTTTTACCGGGCCATCAAAAGGATGTGCAGTACCCTGAATAAACTCATCCCGCTTCGCATTCACCAGTTCTTGCACATCAGCCGGAATTGCCTGATTCATCGGGGAAATATCCACCATTCCTTGACCAATGCCATCCCAAACCTGTTGAGACTTCCAAGTATTAGTCATTACAGCCAAGGCTGTATCTGTATAGAATTTGCCCCATTTGTTAATAGCTGATGTTAGGTGGGCTTTTTGACCAAACATACTCATATCACTGTTGTAGCCAAAAGCATAAATGCCTTTTTCCTCAGCCAATTGGACAACAGCACTAGAGTCAGTATGCTGCGTTAGTATATCCGCACCTAAATTGACCAAAGCTTGAGCCGCTTCTCTTTCTTTAGCTGGATCGTACCAAGTTTGTACCCAAAGTACCTTAACTTTTGCTTGGGGATTTGTTAGCCGCACTCCTTGACTGAATGCACTTATTCCCCGAATTACTTCTGGAATTGGGTATGGGCCAATAAAACCAACTAGATTGGATTTTGTCATCTTGCCAGCAATCATGCCGGTTAAGTAACGGGGTTCTTCAAAACGTCCCAGATAAGTGCCGACATTGGCAGCACGTTTGTATCCTGTACAGTGTTCAAAGACAACATCACCAAAGTCCTTGGCAACTTTAATTGTTGGGTTCATGTACCTAAAGGAAGTTGTAAAAATCAACTTGTTACCGTCTAATGCTAGTTGGCGAATCACCCTTTGGGCGTCAGTACCTTCGTTGACATTTTCGACAAAGGTAGTTTCTACCTGATCTTGAAGATTGGCTTCCATGTCTCTGCGGCCTAAATCATGGGCATAAGTCCAGCCTAAATCACCTACAGGACTGACATAAACAAATCCCACCTTGAGAGGTTCATTTACTGCCACAGGCGACGCTGAGGGAGACACCTCACCCGGCAATTTGGAATTTTTGCCTTGAACACAACTAGTTAAGGCAAAGCTAGATCCTGCTAAAGTGGCATACTTTAGAAAATTCCGACGATCCATATTTTATCGAGGGGATTTAGTTGCTGAAAAAGATTTTTCTGATTTCTAGTAGCGACAAACACACTATTGACTTAATTTTAGCTCTTGTTTTTTGCCGTCAACTTACTTATAAAAGAAAGCAAATAGTGGGGAATAAGGGAGTGGGGGATGAGGGAGAAGAATTAATAACCAATCCCCAATTTTACTAATCTGGAGGTTTTTAATGAATTTATTTGAGCTTTTGGCAGGGGAAGACAATCATCCAGCCCTAGTTACGCCTGGAGGGCGATCGCTAACTTATAAGCAATTGCGCGAGAATGTTGTTGGACTGGTATCCCAACTCAACAGCTTTGGATTGAAACGGGGAGAACGCATTGCCATTGCCATGACTAACGGTTCACCAATGGCTATTACCTTTTTGGCTGCCGCCCTATGTGGCACTGCTGCACCCTTAAATCCCAAATACAAGCAAGAAGAATTTGCCTTTTACTATAAAGATACCCAAGCAAATGCACTGATTACGTTGTGTGAGACACCAGAAGCAGCTATTGCCGCCGTCACACCCGACATGATGCTGATTCATGCCAAGGTAAACACTGACGGCACATTAAACTTGGAATTAGTCAAAACAGGCATAGAATCAGCAGAGTCCGTGAATCCCGCAGCCCCCAAGGCCGATGATGTAGCGATGATTCTCCACACTAGCGGCACCACCAGTCGTCCCAAGCGTGTGCCGATTCGTCACCGCAACTTAATCGCCTCAGCCAACAACATCATTGGTGCTTACTCACTCACAGCAGATGACACTACACTTTGCCTAATGCCCCTGTTCCACATTCACGGATTGGTGGGCTGTTTGCTGGCAACTCTGGCATCGGGCGGCACACTAATTTGTCCCAATGGTTTTAATGCCCTGGAGTTTTGGAAACTGGTAGATAGCTATAAACCTACCTGGTACTCCGCAGCGCCAACCATGCACCAGACAATTTTGGCACGCGCTAGCCGTAACACAAAAATTGTCAAAGCTAACCGCTTTCGTTTCATTCGCTCTAGTAGCGCTTCCTTGCCCCCGATTATCATTGAACAGCTGGAGGCAACTCTCAATGCTCCTGTGGTGGAATCTTACAGCATGACTGAAGCATCTCACTTAATGACCACCAACCCCCTACCGCCAAAAGTGCGGAAACCAGGTACTGTAGGTTATGGCTTCGGTGTAGAAGTGCGCATTATGGACTCCGAAGGCAACCTGCTATCTCAAGGAAGCTTGGGCGAGGTGGTGGTAAAAGCACCCAATGTTATGGATGGCTACGAAAACAACCCCCAAGCTAACGCCACAGCTTTTGTAAACGGTTGGTTCCGCACAGGGGATCAGGGCACACTGGATAAAGATGGCTACCTCCGCTTGACTGGACGGATTAAAGAATTGATTAACCGGGGTGGGGAAAAGATTTCTCCCTTAGAAGTGGATGATGTCTTGCTGCGCCATCCCGCCGTCGCCGAAGCCTTGGCTTTTGCCGTCCCCCATAAATCTTTAGGAGAAGATATTCACGTTGCTGTTGTCCTTAAGGCAGAAGCTGGCGAAAAAGAACTTTTAGCCCACTGTTCAACAATGCTGGCAGACTTCAAAGTTCCTAAGCAAGTTCACATTTTGGATCAATTGCCTCGTGGTGCTACCGGGAAACTACAACGGTTGGCTATGGCGATATTGCTGAACATAGGGCAGTAGAGAGATGGGCTTTTGAGATTGAAAATTGAGGCTTGACGTTTGTTTGGTTTATTGTGATCAACTTAGCTTATCGTCAGTTAAATTACGTAATTGAAGAACCCAGTCCCACAGGTTTAATTTTGACTGTTAAAAATAGTAAAGTAACAGAAATTTTCTGCTTTTATGTTAGATGATAATTAATTTTGCCAAGAGTAAGCGATACACTAAGGGAAATTCCTTGAGGAAGCGTTGATGGCACGGTCAAGCGGGGTTAAAAATGAAACGTCTGCACAGGAATTACCTACAATTTCAGACAAAGATACAATGACAATTGAAGATTCGCCTGTACAGCAATTGCCGACAATTTCAGACCAAGATACAGTGACAATTGAAGATTCGCCCGAATCAGTGGAAGATGTCCAGGATATTGACGACATCTTGAATTCACTCAAAAGCTTACTGAGTACCCTAGAAAAGCTCCAAAAAGTCCGGCTGGAGGTGGGCGACATCAAACCGTTGATTGGGCGGATGCTTGATGGAGAACTGGTTGCTGGTGATGAACTTGAGCAACTTAAGGCAGGTGTGAGTAGTCTTTCTCGTCTTGTTCGTGCTTATAATGACCATCAAGCAGCGTTGGCTAAAGCACAACCTGCTAGAAACTTGCTAGATCAAGTGCTTAAAGAGCGTAAAGCTAATTGAAATAAGAAGCGATGTCTACGATGGTCACTGACTTGTGCCGAGCGCAGTCGAGGTAGCTTGCGGTACCCTTCGGGAAGCTACGCGCAGCGCGATACCCTGAGCTTGCCGTACTCCGCAGGAGTTGCAAGCTACGCGCAGCGTCTCGTAGACAAGGGTCTCGTAGACAAGGGTCTCGTAGACAAGGGTCTCGTAGAGAAGTGCGGGCTACTTTCCAAGATATCTACTTTATGATGAACGTTGCACCCGCCATTGTAGTACTAGGTCAAAATAGCGTCACGGTAGCACGCAAAATAATCACTGTCCTACCAGGGGCGACGCTATACGGTCTAGCGGGTCGCACATCGGGAGTTGATGTCACCTTCACGAATTTTGGCGAGACGTTGCGCGAGTTATTTGTCCAGGGAACGCCGTTGATTGGCATTTGTGCCGCCGGTATTTTAATTAGGACATTAGCTCCCGTACTCTCGGATAAACGAGAGGAACCACCAGTGCTAGCTGTGGCTGAAGATGGTAGTGCTGTTGTGCCGCTCTTGGGCGGACTTGGTAGGGTAAATGATTTAGCACGCCACATTGCCGAAGCCCTTGATGTGAAGCCTGCAATTACGACCACAGGCGATTTACGTTTGGGTACAACGCTGTTATCTCCTCCCCCCGGATACCATTTAGCGAACCCAGACGATGCGAAGAAATTTATCTCAGATTTGCTAGCTGGGGCACAAGTTAAACTACAAGGCATCGCACCTTGGTTAAATGATAGTAAACTGCCCATAGATCCAAAGGGAGATTTGACCATCCAAGTTACGGAACGTTTGGTTACTCCTACAGTCAACTGCCTTGTTTACCACCCAGCAACGATCGCGATCGCAATTAGTGGCATAATTGATGATGCAGTAGCTTTAGTACAGCAGCTACTAGCTGATGCCAAACTAGAAAAAGCATCAGTCGCCGGGATATTTGCACCCATCACCGCCGCAGCCGATCCTGCAATCCACGCCGTAGCTAGCGCCTTGGGAGTGCCTGCCCGCTTTTTTACCCAAAATCAGCTAGAAAGCTTACTTTCACAAGGTTATAGCCCCGCCCAAGCCGTAGCGATCGCCGCTACAGGCACATCCCCCATTATTACCGCATCTCCCCAGATTGCGATCGCTATTGCCCCTCAACCAATTGACCCCAACACCATCGGTCAGCCACGCGGACGGTTAGCGATTATTGGCACAGGCCCTGGTGGATCGCAATGGATGTCTCCCGAAGTCAAGGAGATAATTAAGTCGGCAACCGACTTAGTGGGTTACAAAACTTATTTAGATTTAGTCGGTTCTCTGGCTGATGGCAAGCAACGGCATGAGTCCGACAACCGCGAAGAAGAAGCACGGGCAAAAATGGCTCTTGATTTGGCAGCATCTGGGCGATATGTAGCTGTAGTTTCATCTGGTGATCCCGGTATATATGCAATGGCAACAGCAGTTTTTGAAGTATGCGATCGCGATGCTAAACCCGAATGGGACAGTATTGACATTCATGTGGCACCAGGCATCTCAGCCATGCAGGCAGCAGCAGCAGCAATTGGTGCGCCCCTTGGGCATGACTTTTGTGCTATTTCCCTTTCTGATATCTTGAAACCTTGGTCTGCGATCGCACAACGAATTACTGCTGCTGCTGAGGCTGATTTTGTCATTGCTTTCTACAATCCTGTTTCCAAAGAGCGGACTTGGCAACTGGCAGAAGCGAGAAATATTTTGCTGCGACATAGAACACCAGATACACCGGTAGTGTTGGCGCGAAATCTCGGTAGATCAGGACAGACGGTAAAAGCGATCGCACTTGAGGAGTTAGTACCAGCCGCCGCCGATATGCGGACAATTATTCTCGTTGGTTCCACAAAAACCCGAACCATCAAGCGCCGCGATGGTAATATCTGGGTTTATACGCCGCGTCGCTATACCGAATAGTAGGCATAGCGCTGTCAACAAATAACTCAGGAACGTGGATTAAACACAAGGAAAAACTTCTCTTTTGTTGGGGAGGCAGGATAAGCACTTTTTTAAATCCACATAATAAAACCCCAGGACTAAGCGGAAGGCTCTTATTTTAAGTTTTTCACCAGAAGTGGTAATCATTCGGGTCTCAAATCGTTAGATAATTCCACAATACCCCTAGAACCATCAATCCTTACCCGTTGACCATCTTGGAGGAGCCATGTAGCGCCTCGAACATCCATCACTGCGGGAATCCCATATTCACGAGCAACGATCGCACCGTGAGAAAGCCGCCCACCAACTTCGGCAATTAATCCTCCAGCCCTTAATAAAAAAGGTGCCCAGCCGGAATCTGTGTAAGGTACTACCAGAATCGTATCTCGGTCAATCTCCGGCACGTCTTGTAAATTTCGCAACACCTTCACCCGACCTTCAGCTTGTCCCGGACTGGCTCCAATGCCTTGTAAGATTTGGTCAGAGTAGAGCAGAGAGGGAGCTAAGGGGTGAGGGGGTGTATTGCCATAGACTAAAAGGGGTACTTGAATGATCTCGCTATCTTGGAGGAATTGCGATCGCCTCAATTTTACTAACTCATCCAACTGCTCAATTAATCTGGAATCTCCACCCACAACCAGACGCCGCACTTGATCAAAGTTTAGAAAAAAGATATCTCCTGTTTTATTGAGTAAGCCAGACTTTAACCAAATCTTCTCTAAAGCCACAAAACTCCAACGCAATTCAGCTAAAAGCCGGGAATAAACTTCGGTAACTCGTCCTTTGATATCTACACGCCGTTGCACAAAAGAGCGTTTGCCCTTACCAGCAAAGATGCTATTAATCGCGTCTTTAGCGCCTGATTGTGGTTCGTTACCCTGCATTAACTGCACAAACATCTGCTTAATCATCTGGGGATTCTCCCGCCAAGTCGGAACGGAAATATCAGTTCCCACTTCACTTAAATAGCCGTAATCCTGAAGCAATTCGTCAAATTCTTGGAGAATCTTCTCTCCCTCTGGGGTTTGTTTTAATTGCTCAAATACTTGCTGTGGCTCAAACTCAAGCAATACTTCCTTGGCATCTGTAGCTATTGCACTGAGCGATCGCAATGCCGCGATCTCTGGGGTAACGCTGTGATCAATTTGCCCATCCTTCACCCGAAAAATCCCCTGGCGGAGGGCAGCACTCAAGGGAGCTAGAATGCTGTAATATGTTCCTTGACGCAGCAACTCTAGAATAAAGTCAATTCTTAACAACAGCTTGGATGGTTCCAAGTTATGTATATCTGACTGCGCTAACTGCGACAACCCAGGAATGAACAGTTTATGATAATCCCGCTTGAAATCTTTTTCTAAACTTAATTCCCGCTTCAGCAACTTCCCTAGTCCTGGCAAATTTTCCCAGGTTGACTCCCAAGACGGTTTACTTAATTTAGCTCCTCTGGTTAAAAATTCCAGACTTTCGGACGGTAGTCCCATGCGGAGAAAAATATTCCCTAAGAGGGATGCGTTAAAGTAGGCTCTGGAATAATGCAGAGTTGCTGTTTCGGCGAAATCTAACCCCAAAGCGCGTTCGCCCAAAACTAAAGTAAAAAGTTCTCCCCATGCTCCACAAGTTAAGGGACGATTAATCGACCATGTTAAGGGGTGAATTACTCCGGGAATCACTTCGGCGGCGATTTTGCGTGTCCACATCGGTAGCAGAGTGGTAATCGGTCGAGCTTGCAACACCCAGAGTGTTTGACCGTCATAACTCCACTCGATATCTTGAGGAGTGCCATGATAACGTTTTTCGAGTCGGTAGGCTAAGTATGCAACTTGCTTGATTAATGCTTGTGGTACTCGTCCTTCACCCTCTAATTGCACAGAGGAAGAATTTTCTGTTTCCAGGACAAAAGCGCGATATTGTTCTGGTGTGACTTTTCCCGAAACGACTTGCGTCGGGCTGCCCGGAAGGGCTTCGATGATAATCGCATCACTTTGCTGGGTAATGGGATCGCGGCTAAAAGCGACACCAGAAAATACACTTTGGACTTGTTGTTGAATCAACACAGCCATTGCTGAGTCATTTAAGCCGCGATCGCGCCGATATTGCACGGCAGATGGCTGATTATAGGAAGCTTGAACTTGCGCGATCGCTGACTGCAATCCCTCTGGGCTGGTAACATTTAAAACTGTTTCATACTGCCCAGCCGCAGAAGCTTGTTCTGAGTCTTCTCCAATGGCAGAAGAACGTACCACTAAGGGGGATAATTCTGATGGCTGGAGAAATTCTGTCAACAGTTCCGGATCATCGATCGGAGCAAGTACCCACCCCTTTGGGACTGGATAGCCCCAGCGCTTAATTTGGGATAATGTCGCTGCCTTTTCTCCGACAATCGCAGCATCCAACTCTTCATCTAGAGAAACCATAGCGCGATCGCCGCGTAAAAATTCCAACATCGCTTGCGATTCGGTTTGTGCCTGTTGGGCTGGGAGGTTCATATCATCAGGAATTTTGGTATAAATCCAGCCCATTAAACCAGCCAAGGCAACAGCAGCAAGCATTCTGGGAATATCGCTAATGTGCAGAAGCGTCACAAACAGAGGAAACAGAAGCAAAACCCCAAATTTGACTACCTGTCTTGATTGCAGAATTGCAAAGCTAATACCTGCAAAGAAAAATACAAATATTGCCACCAGTGGATCATGTACGACAAATCCCCAGACAACATTTGTCGTACCTGCGCCTCTGCCGATCCAATATCTACCGATTACTAGAGCGATCAGGGCAATCAATTCCCAAGACGATCCATCTGGGAAGAAAATGCGGGTGAGTAAGACTGCTGCAACTCCTTTAAAAGCTTCTGACAAGACTGCCAGAATTCCGACAAACCTACCGCCATGATAAAAGGCAGCTGATACAGTAATGTTTCCTGTACCAACTTGTGATAATTGCTTGCGCGTAAGCGCGTAAGTAATCCATTCAATCAGGGGTAATCCGCCCAAGAGGGGGCAGGCAATTAAAATAACTAAGACACCCCAAGGTTCAAACATTCGGGATTTTGGATTTTAGATTTAACGCTTCGCGGAAGTCCCCATCTTCTCTGCGAGACGCTACGCGAACAAGGTATTCCTAAGATGGGGATTGTGAGCACAACGACCGCGCTCTGTTA
>NZ_JBTYKD010000370.1:0-19909 GCF_054880495.1 Nostoc sp. | reverse complement strand
AAATCCACATTTGTTTGATGCGGATAATTTAAGACTTCCTCCTGGTGCAGCGCTTGTTGTTCGCAAACAAGTATGGTGTGAAAATGTACCACAACAACCTACTTTAAGTGGGAAGTTGCCTGGGATTTTGGTGCAGGGTGATGACTATGAACCATTGCTTTACATACATTGTGCAGGCTGGCAAATTTGGTATAACCCTACTATGCATAGTTATCATCAAATACCACATTGGCGACTTGAGAGAGATTACCTCCTAACTCTGGCACGCGGCTGTGGCTTGTGTATTTTCCAGTTACGTTTGATAAATACTAAAAATTGGCAAAAACCAATAGTGTTTGTGAAAACTATTTTAGGGAATTTACGCCGAGTATTACGGCACCTTATTCAGTATAGAGGGCAATTAGAAAGTAATCTAATAGCTCTTTTTGAAATGGAATTTTACTTGGCTAGTATGATGAGTCCTTTTTACTCGTTGAAGCTTTATTTTAGGCATTTTTTTGTCAGACAGATAACTATAGAGAATGAAAAAAAGTAATCAATAAAAGCAAATGTATGAGTCATATCTCTGTAATAATACCATCTTATAATAGCGAAAAAACTATAAAAAAAACAATTGAATCCGTTCTAAATCAAAGTTTTTCAGATTTAGAATTAATTGTAATCAATGATGGTTCAAAAGACTCTACACTAGAGATTATTTCAAATTTTAAAGACTCCCGAATAAAAGTATTTTCCTTTGAGAATTCTGGTGGAAATATTAGTCGTAACCGTGGACTAAAATATGCTGTGGGAAAATTTGTTAGTTTTTTAGATGCAGATGATATTTGGACAGCCGATAAGTTGGCAAGCCAGTTGCAGGCTCTGCAAAAAAACTTAGGCGCTAAGGTTGCTTATAGCTGGACTGATTATATCGATGAAAATGGTGAAATCTTACTTTCAGGTACGCATATTACTGTCAATGGTAATGTGTATGAAAAGCTATTAGTAAGTAATTTTCTGGAAAATGGCTCCAATCCTTTGATTTATAGAGAAGCTTTAATTGAATTAGGTGGATTTGATGAATCACTAAATGCTGCTCAGGATTGGGATATGTGGCTGCGATTAGCTTCTAAGTTTGATTTTGTATGTGTACCATCTGTACAAATATTATACCGAATGAGTTCTAATTCAGTTTCTTCTAATCTTGTCAGGCAGGAAAAATCCTGCTTGCAAGTGCTTAAAAGAGCGTACAAAGAAAGACCTTCTCTACGAGACGCTCCCTCGCTTTCGACACTTAAGAATAGTTGGAATCTAAGCCTAGCAAATTTATACAAATATCTTACCTGCAAAGCACTACAAAAGCCGTTTAATCGACAAAGAGGTTTAGCCGCTGCTAGATTTATGTGCAAGTATTTTCTTAACGACCCTTCAAGACTTCAGAATATAAATTTAACCTTAAAATTGTTATTAAAAATTATCATAATTCTTACCTTGCCCACCTTGTTCTACAGTATTACTAATTGGCGCAAAGCAAGAAGCCAACAACCTGAAACATTGTTCAATAGATGGGTAGCTGAAAAACGACCAAAAAACAAAAATGGGTATCCAGGTGCATTTACAATCTCTAGTTAAAGTAAAAAATCTCTTGAATAAGCACTCTAACAGTGGTTTTACCTTACCAGAGATGTTAGTAGTTATTCTATTAATTGGTATATTAGCTACGCTGGGAATACCCAACTGGCTAGCTTTTGTGGACACTCAACGCCTCAACACTGCCCGAAGCGAAGTTCACCTTGCTATGCGCCAAGCCCAAAGGCAATCCATCAAGGATAAATTGACTTGGCAAGCTAGTTTTCGTGAACAAAACGGTATTGTTCAATGGGCAGTTCATCCTGTTACAGTCAACCCATCTAATGCTAACTGGAATAATCTACATTCTAATGTGCGTTTAGATCCGGAAACAACCCTACAAGAAACAAATGGCATCAGGCAAATCCAATTTGATTATAGAGGTAATGTTAAGCAACCACCGCTAGGACGAATAACACTATCTAGCAAGTCTGGTGGTAAAGCTAAACGTTGCATTTTTGTTTCGACGATTTTAGGAGCAATGCGAACAGCAAAGGAGCATACTACAACTAATGATGATAAGTATTGCTATTAAGATATTTTTTGTTGAGTTAGTTAGACAAGGTATTGTGTGCTCAACTTACCAGCAAACCCAAAACAACACTTGATTATTTTCACTCGCTATCCAGAACCAGGGAAGACAAAAACTCGATTGATACCTGTTTTGGGAAGCGTTGGTGCTGCCAATCTTCAACGCCAGATGACTGAATATACCATATTTCAGGTTGAAGAATTGCAAAAAGCCATTGCCATATCTGTGGAAGTGCGGTTTACAGGTGGCGATTTGCAACTCATGCAAGACTGGCTGGGGTTGGATTTGGTTTACCACTCTCAAGGTGAAGGCGATCTAGGTTCGCGGATGGTGCGATCGCTTGGAAATGCCTTTCAATCTGGTGCAGAAAATGTAATTATCATCGGTACAGATTGTCCGGGAGTAAATGCCCAGATTCTAGCAACAGCTTTTGAGAACTTACACGCCTTTGATCTGGTACTTGGACCTGCGAGCGATGGTGGATATTACTTAATTGGTTTGCGCCAACCCATGCCGGAGTTGTTCGTTAAGATCGAGTGGGGGACTGCTCAAGTATTCCAGAAAACTGTGGATATTGCCCAGAAACTGAATTTATCTCATGTGAACTTGTCGCTTTTAGCTGATGTTGACCGACCGGAGGATTTGCCGATTTGGGAACAAGCCCTTGCAGGGAAGATGGAAAAATGAGGTAGATAAGGGACTTCCAAAAAATAAATCATCCCAAATTATTTCTACATTTGTAGGGGTGTATTGCAATACATTGGTGTCAACTTAACCTAGAAGTTAGGCAAGGCATGCTTTCGAGGTTTGACCCTCACAAGAACAGCCCCTCTCCCACTTTTGGGAGAGGGGAGTAAATTCTCTAGTTCCCCTTCTCCCAAGTTGGGAGAAGGGGTTAGGGGATGAGGGCAAAACGTCTTCTCAAAGCAACTTTTTTCTTAAGTTGACACGCATGATTGCAATACGCCTCGACGATAGGATATTTTTCAATTAGAAGTCTCTGAGAGAGATAAGCTGTTCCACATTTAACTTGCATAATTAGGGCGGGCATGACAAGACTTCGGCGTGAGCGCTACTTCTCTACGAGAGGCTGCGCCAACGACAACGCTCAGTACAAGTCAGTCGAACGCTGCCCACCCGACAAGAGTTCCCCAAAAATCGGGATTTGGGTATTGTTAAATATCAACCTAAATCCCGACAGCAAAACACTTTGGATTTATCTCCACACCCCACTTGACATTTTGACGATCGCTTTAAGTTGTCACCAATAGCCAGAGGTTGGGAACGAGAGAGGTTTTTCTTTTGTTTTGGGTAATTCAATGACTTGTGTGTACACCTTAGCCTTACTAAGGAGAGGGATGTCCGATAGGACAGGGTGAGGTTTTAGAGGACTTTTGGGTAGCGATCGCACTTTATCATTTATCTACGCCTAATTTCTTCCATGCGGACGATGAATAATCGTCTCCACCACCCGCCGCTTGGCTTTTGGATCAATACCTACCAAGCGCACATACTCACCGCTATATTCTGTCAGAGTTGATTCCAAATTTGAGATTGCATCAGACTCGCTATCAATGTGGCTATGAACACAACTTTGCCAAGAACCTGTGCGGAAACGGCGCTCATCTACGTGTTCAATACTAATTTTGTAACCTTGAGATAAGAGTTCCCGAATTTGTCCTTGTGTCTCTAGGGTCAAATGTGGGCTTGATACTTCCTCTTTCGGGAATCCATTACTTTTTGCTTTTTGAGTTGCGGCATTTGACGGCTGACTAATTGGTGTTACAGCAGCAGGTGGTGGAGATTGATCAGAATTTCTACCTCGATTGAGTCGGTTATAATCATCAACCAAATGAGAATTTTCCACCCGTTTTTGTTCACCAACGAGGAAGTTACCAGACTCGATTAAGTGAGACAGCTTGAAATCTGGCTTTTTAAATTCTGGTGGACCTTCAACGCTATTCACCACACTCAACGATACCCGCTCAAAACCTACTTGATGGATGTAGTTGCGGATTTGTTCGTCATAAATGCGTGATCGCAAAGCGCTAAAAAAGTCAATCGACTGATTGACAAAAGTATCAACTAGCTGTTCAACTTCCTTCTGTGACAGTCCATCCGCTTCAAAAATCCCCTTGACAATTCCCACCTTGTCGTCTCGGTTTGGTTCCCAGTAGAACTTCTCCATCCGTCCATCCCGAATTAACGGTGCATAGAGGGTGGAAAAATCATTACCTGTGACAATAATCGGCACACGACGTAAAGGCGTAGAATCATAGCTTCCAGGCAACTGCACATCTGTAGGATTATCAGCAATATTCATCAGTGTGGCATTCACCAACTGCGTATTTACAGTATATTGAGTGCCTTCATCAAAGCGTCCAGCACCCGCATCTAAATCGTTAATCATCAGTACACACATTTTGCCGCGTACTTTGATCAGTTCCGCAGTTTCCCGATAGCGCAGCCGAATCAACCGCGCTGGATCTCCTGCATCTGGACTTTCCAATTCACCGCCAGAGATGTTAGTTACCTCGATACCCATTTTCTCGAAGACTAATTGACATTGAAATGTTTTGCCTTCTCCTTTGCGTCCGTGAATACCCAAAATCACGGGAACTCGCACACCAGGAAGCTTGAGAAAGTTTTTGGTAATGTGGACAGCGAGTTTATCCAGAAAGCGGGGAGCGATGTAATAACCCATAAAATTATCTTTGCCTAGCAGTGCTTAAAGTAATGTTAAGTTTTTTTGGTGATTAGTGTTTATTTATCTATCTTTTGGTAGAAAAGGAGCGCTATCTACCATATACGCCTAATTGGATATGCATCAAAAATTTTATCAGCACTTAGTATAGGTGTATTTTAAACTATCGACTGTGCAATTAAAATCCGGTCGAAAGGGTCACGATGATGCAAAGGTAGTGTAGCAACAATAGTAACGTGCCTCATTTATCCAGATGTTTGATTTTTCTAATATCGGAAAAACATCTAAATAAGGCACATTTAATTCATTACAAATCAAAGCATACTGTTTAGATAAATCGGTATTTCTCTGCCTACTTTGAGGGTTTTCTTGTTCTGGATATGGTGCAAAACCAACCATCAACACAGGGTACAACTTTTGAGCTTCACTTAAAATTTCACGGGTATTTTTGATAGAATCTGCTAAATCTACGCGAGTTTTACCATTTTCTACTGTTGTGTCATTTAATCCAAAGGAAAATATAACCCTGCCATCATATTCTTTGGGTAAACGAAGTGATACTTCCTGTAACCAACGCTTTGCTATATCAGTACTAGTATCTCGCCTAATTCTTAAATTATAGTAGGTGATATCATAGCCTTTTTTATTAGCATTAGCACATATCCTGCCTGTCCAACCAAGACATTCTGGATCGCCAGTAGCATTAACAAAAGAGTCACCAACAAAACAAATTCTTACATCCGGGAGATACTGTAATTCCATTTATTACCTTCTTAAAAATAACTCCGCGTCCCTTTGCGTCCCTCTGCGTTTCAAAACAAATCTAACAAATAGGAGAGGCAGATAATTCTACCTCTCCTATGGAAATAAACCAATTACTTAAAGCTTGCTAACCTTAGTATTTGTTAGGTTTGTGAACAAGAAAGCTGAGAATTTGGCACTGCTTGATGTTGTCAAAACCCACAACCCGAATATAGCTGGTGTTGAATTGAGAACGGCATCCTTGAACTTCGCTCAATACTTCTTGAGTGGATTTAGCACCAAACAAAGGCAGCTTCCACATTGTCCAATATAATTCTGTAGGGTCAGAAGTTTCGTTAAACTCGATCGCTGGAATGTAACCTTGATTCAAAATGTACTGGATCTGCTTGGCAATTTGAGCATCAGACAGAGGGGGCAGATAAGAAAGGGTTTCGTAACGACGCTCTTTTGGTAAAGTTTGCATAGCTTTTGATAATGGGTTGTGATTTTTTACTACTAGGTTGACCGAACTAATTCGATAAGTTATCTAAATTCGGATCTGAACTTGCTTGCTGTTCTGGTTGCAGACTGGGGTTTGATGTGTCTATTCGGGTGATGCGTTCTAAATGCTGGCGACGCTGTTCCATGTTGGCTTGCTGAATGCCAGTACGAACCATTTCCGGTAAAAAATCAATGACTTCTTCCGCAATATGTTCTCTGACAGTCATGATTCGCAAAGCCAAATCTGGTTTTTCTTGCAACAGTTGCTCAATGTATGATTCACCATTCTGAATTTTGCCAGACGAAAAGTTATGCAACCAAAGTTCTAATGGAGGATTCGTTTCGCCTAGCTGTGCCAACACTGTCCTTAGAGCCTGATAAGTCAGATAACTTTGGAGAGTCTTGGCTGTGTCCTTCGCAATTTGCTTAAGATTCATGCTTGACCCCAGCCGTCAACAGTTATGAGTTATGAATTAAGAGTTATGAGTTATGAATTAATGTAACTCTTAACTCCTAACTTCTAACTCCTAACTTTTGATCAGACGGTATCCATAGCTTCAAACTCGAACTTGATTTCTTTCCACAGTTCGCAAGCAACGGCTAATTCAGGAGACCACTTAGCGGCTTCGCGGATAATGTCGTTACCTTCACGAGCCAAGTTGCGGCCTTCGTTACGAGCTTGGATGCAAGCTTCTAAAGCTACGCGGTTAGCTGTAGCACCTGGAGCATTACCCCAAGGATGACCGAGAGTACCACCACCAAATTGCAGCACGGAGTCATCACCAAAGATTTCTACGAGTGCAGGCATGTGCCAAATGTGGATACCACCAGAAGCAACAGCAAATACTCCAGGTAGAGAAGCCCAGTCTTGGGTAAAGTAGATACCGCGAGACTTGTCTTGTTCTACGTAGTTTTCACGCAACAAGTCAACGAAGCCCATTGTGATCCCGCGTTCACCTTCGAGTTTACCAACCACTGTTCCGGTGTGGATGTGATCACCACCAGACATCCGCAGGGCCTTAGCCAAAACGCGGAAGTGGATACCGTGGTTCTTTTGACGGTCAATAACGGCGTGCATAGCGCGGTGAATGTGCAACAGAATACCATTGTCACGACACCAACGAGCCAATGTGGTGTTGGCGGTGAAACCTGCGGTGAGGTAGTCGTGCATAATGATAGGCTGTTTGAGTTCTTTAGCGAACTCAGCCCGCTTCAGCATTTCTTCACAGGTGGGAGCTGTGACGTTTAGGTAGTGACCTTTGATTTCACCGGTTTCAGCTTGAGCTTTGGCAATAGCTTCAGATACGAACAAGAAGCGATCGCGCCATCTTTGGAATGGAGCAGAGTTGATGTTTTCGTCGTCTTTGGTGAAGTCCAAACCACCGCGTAAGCACTCGTATACAGCGCGTCCGTAGTTTTTAGCCGAAAGACCTAATTTGGGCTTAATTGTACAACCCAACAAAGGACGACCGTATTTGTTTAACTTGTCACGCTCAACTTGAATACCGTGGGGAGGTCCTTGGAAAGTCTTCAGATAAGCTACAGGAATCCGCAAGTCTTCCAGACGTAGCGCTCGCAAAGCTTTGAAACCAAATACGTTGCCTACAATGGAGGTCAACATATTGGTTACAGAACCTTCTTCAAACAAATCCAAAGGATAGGCAATGTAGGCAATGAATTGGTTGTCATCACCAGGAACGGGTTCGATGTCGTAGCAACGACCTTTGTAGCGATCAAGGTCGGTGAGCAAATCTGTCCACACAGTTGTCCAAGTACCAGTGGAAGACTCAGCCGCTACAGCCGCAGCTGCTTCTTCTGGGGGAACTCCAGGCTGAGGTGTAACACGGAATGCCGCTAAAATGTCTGTATCTTTCGGTGTGTAATCGGGTGTGTAATAAGTTAGTCTGTAATCTTGAACCCCGGCTTTATACCCAGTTTTGCTCTGAGTCTTAGTTTGAGCGTAAGACATATTTTATCCTTCTCAGAAATCTCTCTTTTACTTATCAAATCACGTTTTTTGCAACTTCGCTCATCCCGCTCTTTCCCTTCTTCAGAGGGAAGAAGATCAGGAAAATTTTTTTAAGGGTCGCTTTTAGTAGAGGGTAGAGTTTTTGGCGGTGGACACTTTGGCAGGGTTGGTAATCTTCCTTACCACTGTTTTCACCATCTAGGGGTATACAACCTAGTGTTTTTACTGTTCCCTGCTATACTTATAGCGAAAGAAAAAAGAATTGCACACCACGTAATTTGTAGCTTGTCTCACAATATATCAATAATTTGATAAGTTATTCTTTGAAAGTTTTTAACTTACCTATTTAATTTTGTTATCACAGAGAGATTTAAACATTTTGTAACAAAAAGTTTACAAAACGTCATTAATAACTGTAAAGAATCTTTTGGGGAGTGGGGAGTTAGGAGTGGGGAGTAGAGACGCGATTAATCGCGTCTCCACAGGAGTGGGGAGTTACAAGAATTGTTTGCCCCATGCCCAATACCGATTAAATTTGAGAAAAATTGCCTATGACGGTTAAAAAATCTCAGCGAGGGGAACACTGGAATTAACCCAAAGCGAGTTTAGGTAGCGATGGGTATTGTCTCCGAAGGAAATGTCACCGTGGTATTGTTTTGCAAGCATACTAGTTTATTGATTAGTTCTATTTTGTTGGGGTTGATAGCTTTGCCAAGTATGGGATGGGCACAAAAAACCCCTGAGATTAATTCGTCTGATGTAACTCCTGTTTACCCACCTTCCCCACCGCCCCCGCAAGTACAACCCTTGCCAGATGAGCGGCGAGTGCAAGAACATTCGCCAGAAATTGATTATCGTGTCAATAACTTACTGGGAGATGTTACAGGCAATCTTTGGGTAGGTTCTGGGCGGGGACTATCGCGGATTGATCCTAAAACCGGCAAGATTATTTCTCGTGTTAGCTTGCCAAGTGTTGCCATTGGTGCTTTAGCTCAAGACAAAGTAGGACGTTTGTGGGTAGGAAGTTCTGAGGGACTGATCCGAGTAGACCCGCGCACTAACGAAATCACCGCGCAGAATTTATTTTTGCCTTCTAAACGGGTGTTGTCTCTGTTACTTGACAAGCGGGGTTATTTGTGGGTGGGAACCGATAATGGTTTAGCTTTAATTAGTCCCGACCAAGGCTTGATTATGACAACATTAAAAAATCTGCCTGGTGTCAGCGCCAACACCCTGACTTTAGATGCTGAAGGTCAACTGTGGGTTGGCACTCTTGATGGATTAGTGCGGGTAAATACTGCTAGTGCTGCGATTATCAAGCGGATAGCAGATTTGCCAGGGACGACTGTACAAGCTTTAGCTATTAGTCCAGAAGGATTGATTTGGGCGGGAATGCCGAATAATTTGCTAGTTATTAACCCAAAAACTGGTGCAGTGTTGCGCTCTGTAACTCGCCTGCGTGGGCGTAATGTGACGGTGGTACGTTTTGCTAAAGATGGTAGTGTCTGGGTCGGGACTAATAATGGTTTGTTACGATTAAATCCAAATACAGGAGCTGTGTTAGATGCAGAAGTTGCTGGACTTCCTTCTAGTCGGGTTCTTGCCCTTGCACCTGACATTAGCAATAAATTATGGATCGGCACTAGTGAAGGTCTAGCTTGGTTAATGCCCAAAATGGGTAGTGCAAAACCCCATATTGCTTTTAGTCACGCCGTTAAATAATTAGTTAAAAGTTAGGAGTTAAGAGTTAGGAGTTATAAGTTAAAGAATTTTTAAATTCAAAACTCCTCACTTCTCACTCAGCACTCCTCAGTCAGCACTCACTACTCAGCACTAGCACTCAGCACTCAAAAAATGGCAATCACTACCCAGCAATTAATTCAATGGAAACAACAGGGACGTGCAATTGTGGCGTTGACGGCCTGGGATTATGCGATCGCTCAACTCCTTGACGCAGCTGGTGTAGACTTAATCCTCGTGGGTGACTCTATGGCAGTAGTTTTAGGGTATGAAACAACACTGCCCATAACTTTGGATGAAATGATATATCACGCCAAATCCGTGCGTCGAGGAGTTAAACGTGCATTAGTGGTTGTAGATTTACCATTTTTGACCTATCAAGAAAGTCTCCAGCAAGCGATGCACTCAGCTGGGCGGGTATTGAAGGAAACAGGCGCTCAAGCGGTAAAATTGGAAGGTGGCTATCCAGCGATCGCTGAAACTATAGCTCGTTTAGTACAAGTTGGAATTCCGGTAATGGGTCATGTAGGTTTGACACCGCAATCAATACATCAACTTGGTTTGCGACAACAGGGAAAGAGCCAGGAAACGGGTGAAAGAATTTTAAATGAAGCGATCGCTCTGGAACAAGCTGGTGTATTTTCTTTAGTGTTAGAGCATATCCCCGCAGATTTAGCAATGCAGATTACACAAAAATTGAGCATTCCGACAATTGGTATCGGTGCAGGAATTCACTGCGATGGACAAGTTTTAGTTACCTCAGATGTCATCGGACTTACCGAGAAACGTCCACCCTTTGCCAAGGTTTATACAAACTTGCGGGAGACGATTACCAAAGCTGTGCAAGATTATGCCTTAGAAGTGCGCGATCGGAAATTTCCATAATAGCTAATTATTGCAAAAAAGCAGATTTGGAAAGACAGCAAAAAGAACAAGCTCAACAACAGTTACAGCAGTCTGAATTATTGTTAGAACAGGAACGTCAACGGGGTGAAAGCTTGGCGCAAAAACTGAGAGACATAGGTGTGAATCCAGACGAGTAAGCCTTAACTTTGAGAATCTTGCTTTCTTTTATTTGCTTGCTCAATTCGTTGCTTAATTGCTTCTTCTGCGATGCGAATATTTTCTTCTATTGGTGTACCGTCTGCTGTCACCATTGGCCCATACCATGTTGCTTCGGAGTCGGGAGGATTACGGCGACTAAACAGGACACGAATAGCTTCATCATCATCTCGGTGTGCAAGTATATAAGCTGTTAGTTCTTTGCTAGTCATTGCTTCAAAGTTCGGTTTCATTCAAAAACCTCCAAAGTCCACTAGGGGGTACGATAATTTGAATATTCTCGCCTGCCAAAATATACACATCTCTAGTTTGGATTTCAAAACGAAACAGATGAATATCTTTGTAAGTGTTTGACAACATTTGGCAGACTCGCACACAGGCTTGTGCTTGTTCGTTGGTTGGGTTGATTGTCTGTTCCTCAATTGTGATATGGACAATATAAACACCAAAAGGCAACTTAAGCCTTAACTCTGAGAATCTTGCTTTCTTTGATTTGCTTGCTCAATGCGCTGCTTAATTGCTTCTTCTGCTATGCGAATATTTTCTTCTATTGGCATACCATCTTCAGTCACCATTGGCCCGTACCATGTAGCTTCCGAGTCAGGAGTGCGGCGGCTAACTAATATATCTAAAGCTTCTAAATCTTCCCGATGTGCAAACACATAAGCTCTTAGTTCTTTTGTGGACATTTGGGCAAAATTAGGTTTCATCGATAAACCTCCAGTCTCCACTAGGAAAAATCATGATTTGAATATTATCACCTGCCAGAATGAATATGTATCCCTTGAGTTCATTAAAACGGAATAGTTGGATGTTGCGATAACCATTAGATAGCATCTGGCAGACACGCACACAGGCTAAAGCTTGTTCGTTGGTTGGGTTGATTGTCTGTTCCTCAATTGTGACATAGATAATAGTAAGCCTTGGCGACTTATTGCAAACCCTGTTGCTTATAAAAACTCTACTTATCTACTATTTTGCGATTTATCCGAGGAATAGCTTATAGCTAGGCGATAATAAATACATTGCCCCACACAAGCACAGTTATGATCTGCTGCCTTAATCCAGATTGCCACAATCCGCCCAATAGCGATCGCACAATGTTTTGCTCAAACTGCGGCACAGGATTGGTAGTGCTGAGAAACCGCTATCGCCCAATTAAATCATTAGGTGGTGGAGGATTTGGTCAAACTTATTTGGCAGAAGATATCGACAAACTAAATGAGCATTGTGTAATCAAGCAATTTGCACCGCAAGTTCAGGGAACAGGCGCACTGCAAAAGGCCACAGAACTATTTGAGCAAGAAGCAAAGCGACTGCAACAGTTAGGAAACCATCGCCAAATTCCCACACTGTTGGCGTATTTTAACGAAGATAATCGCCTGTATTTGGTGCAAGAGTTTATCGACGGGCAAAATTTATTGGCGGAATTACAACAGCAGGGAATTTTCAATGAGCAAAAAGTCAGAGAATTATTGCTTGATTTGTTAGATATTCTCAAAACAGTTCATCAACAAAAAGTCATTCACCGCGATATCAAGCCAGAGAATATCATTCGTCGCGGTGATGGTAAGTTGGTGCTGATTGACTTTGGTGTATCCAAACAATTGACAGCAACGGTGATGACGCAACCAGGAACAGCGATCGGTTCCTTTGGTTATGCGCCACTGGAACAAATGCAAGGAGGTGAAGCTTACCCAGCCAGTGATTTATATAATGTTGGTGCAACTTGCTTTCACCTGTTGAGTGGAATTCACCCTTGGGAACTGTGGAAACGACAAGGTTATGGTTGGGTTGCTAGTTGGAGACAGTATTTGCAAAAACCAGTGAGTCAGGATTTGGGGCGGATGCTGGATAGATTGTTGCAAGAAGAATACCAGGAGCGTTATCAGTCGGCGGCGGAAGTGTTACAAGATTTAAATCTCCCGCAACGACATTCAGTAACCGTAAATACAACCCAACCAGCAGTAGTGCCAACAAAACTGCTAGTACAACCCAGAGTATCCCTCCTCCAAACAGCATTAAGAAAACTCTGGATTATTCTGTTTGCGGGAGAAGTAATCCGTACCCTTAGGGGGAATTCTACCTCGGTTAATTCCGTCGCCATTAGCCCAGATGGCA
Organism: Nostoc sp.; assembly: GCF_054880495.1. Classification (NCBI taxonomy): domain Bacteria; kingdom Bacillati; phylum Cyanobacteriota; class Cyanophyceae; order Nostocales; family Nostocaceae; genus Nostoc; species Nostoc sp. The sequence goes on along the minus strand of NZ_JBTYKD010000370.1, from coordinate 6,931 downwards.
AAACCCTTGCCAGTGATAGTGGTAACAATATCAAACTGTGGAATTTAGCAACAGGAAAGCAAATCCGCACTCTCAGAGAGTATTCTGCCTGTGTTTGTTTCTTTGCCTTCAGCCCAGATGGCAAAACAGTTGCCAGTGGTTGTTATGACAACATCGTCAAACTGTGGAATCTCGCAACAGGAGAGCAAATCCGCACCCTCACAGGGCATTCTGAGGTGCTTAACGTCGCCATTAGCCCAGATGGCAAAACAGTTGCCAGTAGTAGTCTTTACACCATGACCATCAAAATTTGGGATCTCGCAACAGGAGAGCAAATCCGCACCCTCACAGGGCATTCTTACACAGTTAATTCCGTCGCCTTTAGCCCAGATAGCAAAACCCTTGCCAGTAGTAGTTTTAACACGATCAAACTGTGGAATCTCGCAACAGGAAAGCAAATCCGCACTCTTACAGGGCATTCTGAGCAGGTTTATTCCCTCGCCTTCAGCCCAGATGGCAAAACCCTTGTCAGTGGTAGTTATGACAAAACCATCAAAATTTGGCGGCTAAAGTAGTGTTAGCGGATAGCTAAGGTTTAGCCCGTGCTGAGTTAGGAGTTTTGAATATTTAGCTAGAAACAGAAAAAGTAACCTAAACTAAAATCACAATAACCTGCTATTAAATGTGAAAAAAGTATGGTTAACACCTATGATGAAATCTTCGATGCTGCATTGTCACTACCTCCAGGGTTAAGAGCAATGCTTGCTGAACATTTGTTTAAAAGTCTGGATGCTGAAAATCAATTAGAAATTGATACTCTGTGGGCGGAAGAAGCAGAGAAAAGACTTCAAGCTATTAACATTTAATCCGCGTACACAGAGATGGTCTGATAATTTTACTTAGAGTTTTGATGCTACAACACTTTAAGGTTTAACTATTATTGGTAGGGCGACAATTGTTTGCTTGCGAATGAATAATCCAGTTATACTTATTGCCCGACGACGTTGGACAATTAGTGGTTGGCATCCTCCTGATGATTAATTTGAAGAGTTTCTTCGCATCTGCAATCAAGATTATCTGGATCTATAGCTAAAATCAATATTAACGCGATCGCTATCTCAACTATAAATCTCAGCTAAAAACCCCATACTTGGAGGTGCAGCAATGGTACAACAAGTAACACCAGAAACCACCATCGAAGTCATCTACCCAGAAAGCGACGGACAGCCAATGGCGGATAATACAGAACAATTTGCATGGATTGTCAAAATTAAAGAAAATTTAGAAATCTTATTTGCATCGCTAGCTGATGTATTTATCGCCGGAGATTTGTTTTGGTATCCAGTTCAAGGAAACCCTAATATTAAACAAGCGCCCGATACGATGGTAGTCTTTGGCAGACCAAAAGGAAAACGGAGTTCCTATTTACAGTGGAATGAAAATAATATACCACCACAGGTAGTATTTGAAATTCTATCGCCAGGTAACACCCTCAAAGAAATGACCAAAAAATTGCAGTTTTACCAGCGTTACGGCGTGGAAGAATATTATATTTATGATCCTGATAAGAACGATTTAAATGGCTTGCTGCGTTCTGGGGATAGTTTTGAAGTGATCGAAGAGATGAATGGCTGGGTAAGTCCGCGTTTGGGAATCTGTTTTACACTGACACTGGATACCCTGGAAATTGTTTCTCCCACCGGACAAAAGTTTTTAAGCCCCGGAGAAATTGACCAGTTACGGGAACAAGAACGCCAACGTGCAGAACAGGAACGTCAAGCAAAGGAAGCGGCTTTACAAGAATTAGAAGCGGCTTCACAAGAAAAAGAAGCGGCTTTACAAGAAAAGGAAGCGGCTTTACAGGAATTAGAAAAAGAGCGCGATCGCTATCAAGAATTGTTAGCGAAACTCAAACAAAAGGGAATTGACACAGATAATTTATAATTGCTGCTGTTGATGGTGCGTTATGCTGTCGCTACTGGCTATAGCGTTTCCTAATCACATGAGGTACATCATAGCCCCCTCCTCGCTTGCTCTTAGGGGGTTGGGGGTGGGGTTCTTGTACCTCACTCAAACAAGAACCGCTATATGTCTAAAACGCCCTAGTTGTTGATACGTCCTAGCGCCGATGCTGATGGATACTTATGATGTAGGAACTAAAAATTTAACTATGGAACAACAACCGATACAAGTAATTGGAGGTGGACTAGCTGGAACAGAAGCAGCGTGGCAAATAGCCCAAGCTGGAGTGCCTGTAATTTTATATGAAATGCGTCCAAAACGATTTAGTCCTGCTCATCATACAGAAGATTTAGCAGAATTAGTCTGTAGTAATTCCTTTGGGGCAATGGCAAGCGATCGCGCGGCGGGATTAGTGCACGAAGAGTTACGTCAACTGGGTTCGATCGTCATTTCTAAAGCTGATGAACACGCCGTACCTGCGGGTGGGGCGCTAGCCGTCGATAGAGGACAATTTGGCCAAGACTTGACTCAAACTTTAGCTAGCCATCCTTTAATTGAATTTCGCCGGGGTGAAGTGTCTGCAATTCCAGAAGGAGTTGTAGTTTTGGCGACTGGGCCATTAACCAGCCCCGACTTAGCCGAGGATTTGCGCCGTTTTACCGGGATGGAATACCTCAGCTTTTTTGATGCGGCTAGTCCGATTATTGTGGGAGAATCGATTAACCATGACGTTGCTTTTATGGCATCACGTTATGACAAAGGTGAAGCCGCTTATCTCAACTGTCCAATGAATAAAGAGCAGTATTTGCACTTTCAAGAAGAACTTTGTAAAGCTGAACAAACAGAACTCAAAGGTTTTGAAAGGGAAACGGCGAAATTTTTTGAAGCTTGTTTACCCATAGAAGAACTAGCACAGAGGGGGGAAGATACCATGCGCTACGGCCCCCTAAAGCCAGTGGGATTGTCAGATACTCGCACCGGGGAACGCCCTTATGCTGTAGTGCAGTTGCGACAAGAAGATAAAGCCGGTCAACTGTGGAATATGGTAGGATTTCAAACTAATCTGCGTTGGGGTGAGCAAAAGCGAATATTTCAGCTAATTCCCAGTTTGGAAAAGGCGGAGTTTGTCCGGCTGGGAGTGATGCACCGCAACACTTTTATTAATGCCCCTCAGTTAATGTATCCGACTCTGCAATTTAAAGAGCGTCCGACATTGTTAGCTGCTGGACAGTTGATTGGTACTGAAGGCTACACTGCTGCGGCTGCGGGTGGTTGCTTGGCGGGAATTAATGCAGCGCGGCTAGCTTTGGGTAAAGAAACTTTGATTTTACCACCAACAACAATGATCGGTGCGTTATTGGAATTTATTAGTTCCGCTTCGCCGAAGCATTTCCAACCAATGCCGCCGAACTTTGGGATTTTTCCGGAATTGGGTGCGAAAATCAAAAGTAAACAAGAGCGTTATGGACGTTACCGCGATCGCTCTTTAACTGACTTGGCAAACTGGAAAGCTAATCATAATTAGGCATGGGGCATGGGGCACTTGTACTGAGCGAAGTCGAAGTATTGCCTAAGTTTTTTAGACGCATCTTCAAAAAGAAATGGTATCAAGAGCTTCTTCTCTCACACTCCCTGTTTACACCAGTTTTCATGTATTTGAACCACATCTGTTGTAGGGGCACAGCAATGCTGTGCCCTTACCGCGTGGTCTATTTACCTGAAAATAGCTGTAATAAAACTTCAAATAGGTTTATTATCCTTTAAAATCTTTTACAGAGATTTAGGTAAGATATATGCCTGATATTGTTGATATTGCTGTTACGGCTGAGTCTTTCAAAACACTAGTAGCGGCTGTACAAGCGGCTGGTTTAGTAGAAACATTAAAAAGTCCTGGCCCGTTCACTGTCTTTGCACCAAATGACGATGCTTTTGCCAAGTTACCAGCAGGAACTATCCAAACTCTGTTACAGAATATTCCCCAGCTAACGCGGATTTTAAAGTATCATGTCGTTCCAGGAAAGCTACTACAAGCTGATTTGGCACAACTCGGTACGGTTAATTCTGTCGAAGGTTCACCGATTAAAATTCATTCTTCTGATGGTTTTGAAATTAAAAATGCCACAGTCTTAGCAGCAGATATCAAAGCTGATAATGGTGTGATACACATTATCGATACAGTGATTTTACCGGGTTAATTCAGCTAGGGTGGGTGTTTTCCACCCTCCTGATCCAAAATTTTTATAATTAACTAACTATTGGTAGTATCAAAATACAGCCAACGAGTTTAATTTATGTTATATTTGTAAAGTGATTACTCACTGATATGTTAATTTATCTTTCGTTATTTTAAAATAAAATAAATTAAATTATTAAAAAGCTAACATCTATCCCAAGAAATTAATGCTCGATCTTAACACCTTAGCTGATTTATCTCGTGGCAACTGCATAAGTATTTGTGCATTTCTGGTACCAGCGAATTTGCTTGTGACAATTTTAACGATCAGCCTAGTAGCCTTACGTCGCCCATTGCATCAAGTCTGGCAATCTGCCGGAATTGCCAGCTTTTTCGCTTCTGTAATGATACTGCACGTATATACTTGGTTCCTGATTGGCGTGGTGATGCCTCCTACTTATATTTTGCTGTGGCTAGCAATTACCTGTTTGGTAGCTAACTTGGCAGCAATTCTTTTTCAAAGACGTTACAGTAACAGCCCTAGTCTTTCCAACTGAAGTCTATCGAGCGTCTATTGGTGAGATTTTCTGAAAATCATCATTTAACGCCTCTCCATTCATGCTCAAGGATGGCATATAGCCAAGAGTCTCGCCATTCTCCTTTAATCCAATGGTGTTCTCGCAAATATCCTTCCTCCTGCATTCCGATTTTTTGCATAACTCGTGCTGAGGCAATGTTTTCTGGGTGACAAGTCGCAAAGATGCGATGTAAGCCTAACTCCTGAAAACCAAATGATAGAACTGCTTTTATCGCTTCAGTTGCATATCCTTGTCCCCAAAATTCCTTAGTGAAACAGTATCCAATAGAGCCTGTTTTGTTGCCAGTATCCTTAACAGATATGCGACTGATACCAATTAATTGCTTTTGGGGTTTTAAAGTCACTGCCAAGGCAAAATGCTGACGGGGTTCTTCCCCTTGCAATGAAATCTCTCTTTGCAAAAAATTCTTGGTATCTTCTTCACTATTAGGGCCAAAGGTCAAATAACGCACAACTTCACGATCGCTAGCATATTGATGAACCCCTGGCCAATCTGATTCTACAAAGTCTCGCAGTCTGAGACGTTGGGTTTCTAGCGGTAGATTCATTTGGGAAATTCTGCACGTAACTGATTGACTACCCGATCTAATCCCACAGAATGGGCGGCTTTGAATAATAAACGATCGCCTGCTTGGACAAATGTCTTCAACCTAGCCAGCAAATCAGCCTGAGTTGCAAAGCACTCCGATGGGATACCTTGGGCACTAAGGGCGATCGCTTCGGCATCTTGTCCATCTACCAAAACCAACAAGCCGTCTAAATTCAACTTTCGCACTGTTTCTCCCACTCGCTGGTGCAACTGCTGCGATCGCTCTCCCAATTCTTTCATTGCACCCAATACGGCAATCTTACGCTTTCCGGGTGTGTCTGCCAATAATTGCAACGCTGCGATCATGGCTTCCGGTGCAGCATTATAAGTTTCATCTAAGATTACCACATCATTGGGTAAAGTAAATCGCTGCGATCGGCCTGTGGGCATATTCACCATCACACCTGCTTTCAGGCTTGCCCAATCGATTCCCAACACCTTTGCCACCGCTAAAGCTGCCAAGAAATTAGTCGCATTGTGACGACCAGGCAACGGTAGAGGTAGTTGGATTCCGGCGACTTCCACAGTCTCGTGATCAATTAACTGCCCTTGAATATCCCCACCAGAAAAGCCGTAAGTCAAAACTTCTCCGTCCCAAACTGAAGCCGCCGTCGTAATTAATAGGGGATTGTCGTGGTTGAGAATTGCTACGCTATCAGCAGACATTTCGGCTAATAACTCACATTTTGCCTGAGCGATCGCTTCTTCCGAACCCAGTAACTCAATATGCGCCGTTCCCACATTGGTAATCACTCCAATTGTTGGACGCGCTATTTGCGTCAGTTCGGCAATTTGTCCTCTACCCCGCATCGCCATTTCAATCACGGCGTAGTCATCTTCTGCGCCAAGTTCTAGGAGAGTTTTCGGGACACCAATTTCATTGTTAAAATTTTCATAAGTTTTATGAACTCGTCCTTTTGTCCCTAAAACTGCGGCAATCAATTCTTTAGTTGTAGTTTTGCCCACCGAACCTGTGATGCCAATTACAGGAATATTAAAGCGATCGCGCCACCATCTGCCAATTTGTTGATATGCCTTCAGGGTGTTTTTTACCTGTAATATCGGAAATGCCGGATTTTCGTATTCAAAATCTACAATTGCAGCAATTGCACCCTTTGCGATCGCAGTTGGCACAAATTCATGTCCATCAAACTTATCGCCTCGTAAAGCTAGAAATACTTCACCCGGTTTTATGCTACGGCTATCTGTTTGTATACCGCTACTTACTTGTGTTAAAGCAGCTTCAGATAAGTTTCCAGTCTGAGCCAAAATAACTTCAACCAGTTGGGTTAGGGTGACAGAACAATGCATAAGTAATTTACAATTTAAAGTTCCAAATTATAAAATCGGATTATGACACAATACTGCATTGAACAACAAGATTTGTGATATCATGTCCGGGCAATTAAGCATAATACCCGGAACCCCAAAGAGCCAAAGCTGCACTTTAGCTCCCCTAATACTATTTCACTAAAACCCTGATACATATAGATTTCCCGTAGGGGCACAGCATTGCCCATACGTGTCAACTTAAGGTAGAAGTTAGGCAAGGCATGCTTTCGAGGTTTGACCCTCACAAGAACAGCCCCTCTCCCAATTTTGGGAGAGGGGAGCAAATTCTCTAGTTCCC
>NZ_JBTYKD010000369.1:0-11971 GCF_054880495.1 Nostoc sp. | reverse complement strand
CCCCCTAAATCCCTCTCCCAGATATGGGAGAGGGATTTAGGGTGAGGGTTCCCCTTCTCCCAAATTTGCGAGAAGGGGTTGGGGGATGAGGGCAAATCCTTTTCATCACCGAAGAACTACAGATTTCAAGATAGACGCGGTTTAACCAGGATCAAAGATGAATTCATCCAGTTCAAAGACTCATTAACTGAGTTCAAAAGATCAACAAGCCTCAGAATTGCAATACGCTTAGAATAAGTCTTTTTTCTCCCGCCTACCTCCTTCACACTCATATCAGTTTTGCTTTCAGGAATAAAGCCATGATTCAAGCCTTACGCAAACTAGTTACATTCGATGAATTTGTTGCTCAATGCCCAGACAACTCACAACGGCGTTATGAACTACATGATGGAGTAATTGTTGAGATGGCACAACCAGTAGGTGAGCATGAAGAGGTCGTTGGATTTTTAGCTACAAAAATCACTTTAGAATATAGTCGCTTAAATCTTCCTTATTTCATCCCAAAAACAGTTTTCGTCAAACCACTTGAAAACGAATCAGCTTATTCACCAGATGTCCTGATACTAAATCAACCTAATTTAGTAAACGAACCTCTATGGAAAAAAGCATCTACTGTAAGCCAAGCTGTATCTATTCCTTTGGTAGTAGAGGTAGTAAGTACTAATTGGCGTGATGATTACCACAAAAAATATGCTGATTATGAACAAATGGGAATTCCTGAATATTGGATTGTGGACTATGCCGCATTGGGCGGTAGGGAATTCATTGGCAAGCCAAAACAACTGACTATTTTGGTTTGCTGTTTAGAAGAAGGTGAGTATGTAATTAATAAATTTCGAGGTAATGACCGTATCCAATCGCCAACTTTCCCAGAGTTGAATTTAACCGCAGAACAAATTTTTCACGCTGGTGTGGTCAGCTAGATTCACGGTGTCTATTAAGATTATCACTCTTCTATCACTTTCCGCGAGGGCGATCGCTAGAAGGCTCATAAGGCAACCAATACAAGCTATACTATTAGAAAAAAATTGGTCTTGTACTTGTTATTAGAAAAGAATCGCGCGATGCGCTTCTCTACGAGACGCTGCGCGTAGCTTGCTTCCACGAAGTGGTACGGCGGAGCCATCGCCTGCTATACAAAAGCTCTAGAATTCAGAAATAGCAAAAGTTTGGGGAGAGTGACACAAGAGGGATACTATGAAAAATTTTCGGCAGAGAGTTGATACAGCTATTGGTTTAACGTCCTAACCTATACTTCGATTGCTATAATGTGCCATGTAGCTTCTACTCTATCGAGTTTACCGCACTCAGTACTAAGTAAAAAAGGGTGGGCAAGATGCCCAACCCACAAAATTTCGAGAATATTCTGTTGCTATTAACCCAACAATTTTTTAGCCTTAGCTAATACATTATCAACGCTAAAGCCAAACTTCTCTAAACAAACAGCGCCTGGAGCCGAAGCACCAAAGCGATCAATACTAACAGTATCGCCTTCAGTACCCACGTACTTGTGCCAACCGAAACTGCTAGCAGCTTCTACAGATAAACGCTTGGTGACAGCTTTCGGCAGAACGGACTCTCTATAAGCTGCATCCTGTGCTTCAAAGAGTTCCCACGAAGGTAGCGAGACGACACGGACTTTCTTACCTTCGGCTGTGAGTTTTTCGGCTGCGCTGACGGCGAGGCTCAATTCTGAACCAGTGCCAATCAAGATGATCTCAGGTGTACCTTGGCTATCTACCACGGTGTATCCACCCTTCGCCACCTTTTCAATCGATGTACCTGGCAAGTTGGGGACGTTTTGACGGGTGAACGCCAACAGAGACGGAGCGTTTTGCTTCGCCTTTTCGATCGCTATTTTATAAGCGCCAGAGGTTTCGTTACCGTCTGCGGGACGAAACACGGTTAAATTCGGAATGGCTCGCAAGGATGCCAGAGTTTCAATGGGTTGGTGTGTGGGGCCATCTTCACCTTGTCCAATGGAATCGTGAGTCATTACCCAAATTACGCCAGCTTGGGAAAGGGCGGATAAGCGGATGGCAGCACGCATATAATCTGTGAAGATCAAGAAAGTAGCACCGTAGGGAATTAATCCCGAACTGTGCAGCGCGATCCCATTACAGATTGCGCCCATACCATGTTCCCGTACCCCAAAGTGGATGTTGGGGTTTTCGTAATGCCCTTTTTGGAAGTCGCCCTTACCCTTGATTTCGGTCAGGTTGGAGTGGGTTAAGTCAGCTGAACCACCAATCAATTCAGGTAAAACCCCCGCTAGTTTGTTGAGGCAGTTTTCTGAGTGTTTGCGGGTGGGTATTCCTTTATCTTCTGGGGTGTAGGTGGGTAGTACCTTATCCCAGCCATCGGCTAGTTTGCCGCTTATGTAGCGTTCAAATTCAGCCGCTTCTTGGGCATACTTAGCTTTGTAGTCCGCAAAGGTCTTGTTCCATTCGGTTTCGTAACCTGCGCCGCGCTCAACTGCTTTGCGTGTGTGGTTGAGAGCCTCTTCGGGTACTACGAAAGGCTCGTATTCCCACTTCAGTTGTTTACGAGTCAAGGCAATTTCGTCTGCACCCAAAGCAGCGCCATGAACGCCAGCAGTGTTTTGTTTATTGGGTGAACCGTAACCAATGGTGGTTGTTACCTTGATGAAAGAAGGCTTATCAGTAACAGCTTTGGCTGCTTCAATTGCTTTGGAGATCGCTGCTAAATCGGTATTGCCATCTTTGACGTGTTGGACGTGCCAACCATAAGCTTCAAACCGCTTGGAAACATCTTCGGTGAATGCTACATCTGTGGAACCATCAATAGAAATGTGGTTATCGTCGTACAGAGCGATGAGTTTGCCTAATCCCAAGTGTCCTGCGAAAGAAGCAGCTTCACCAGAAATTCCTTCCATGTTGCAACCGTCACCTACAATTACGTAGGTGTAATGGTCAACAATCTTGGTATCAGGTTTGTTAAATTTTGCGCCCAGGTGCGCTTCAGCGATCGCTAAACCGACTGCATTGGCAATTCCTTGACCTAATGGCCCGGTGGTGACTTCCACGCCTGGGGTCATGAAGTTTTCCGGGTGTCCAGGGGTTTTGGACTCCCATTGACGGAATTGCTTGATATCTTCTATGCTGACGCTGTCGTAGCCTGTCAGAAAAAGCAGGGCGTACTGTAACATCGAGCCATGACCGGCAGACAAGACAAAGCGATCGCGGTTAAACCATTTGGGATTCTTGGGGTTAAACTTCAAAAAGCGATCCCAAAGTACAAAAGCCATCGGAGCCGCGCCCATCGGTAGTCCTGGGTGTCCCGAATTGGCCTTTTCTACGGCATCAACAGCCAAGAAGCGGATCGAGTTAATACAAAGTTCTTCGAGGGAAACTTCTTTGGGGGATTGGGTTGCAACAGTCATAATCTCTTGTTTTTAACGACGGGTTAGCATTCTTGGTAGCTTCTCTTGCTGGGGTTATTTTAGATTCCCCACATATCCTTATCATCCCATTCCCGCTTGTGGATGGACAAGCGGGATCTCCTGAGTTTCTGGTGATAAATCAAGCTGATAATTGGATCATGCTGAACGCTTAAGTTATATCGGAATGATATTTCTGATACTTTGGGCATGGGGCATTGGGCAATTCAATTTTGGATTTTGGTGAAGCAGCGCGGGAACAGGGGGTTTCCCCCATGAGCGACTGCTGAACCCGTTCGCGCAGCGTCTCCCCTTGGGAGAAGGGATTGACGATAGCGGAGCGTTAGCGAGTCCGCGATAGCGCAGCGTTAGCGAGTATTCGAGCGTCGCGTCTTTTGGATTAAATTTCAATTCTTTAATCCAAAATCTAAAATCTAAAATTCTTACTCCCTCATCGCCCTCATCTCCCTCTGCCTCCTGACTCCTGACTTTTTTTAGACGTATTTCTTAAAGACCAGTGTGACATTATGACCGCCAAATCCAAAAGAATTGGATATTGCCACCTCGACTTTTTGAGCGCGGCTAAAGTTAGGCACGTAATCTAAGTCACACTCTGGATCAGGATTTTCCAGATTGATTGTCGGGGGAATTTGGTCATTAGCGATCGCCAGCACTGTTGCCACTGCTTCAATCCCTCCAGAACCGCCCAATAGATGACCTGTCATTGATTTGGTGGAGCTAATTGCTACTTTATAAGCATATTCTCCCAAGGCTTTTTTGATGGCTGAGGTTTCAGTTGAATCATTAGCCGGGGTACTGGTACCGTGGGCATTAATATAGCTTATCTGTTCGGGAATTATACTGGCATCTTTGAGCGCTAGTTCGATCGCTCTAGCGGCTCCGAATCCACCAGGTACGGGGGAGGTGATATGGTAGGCATCACAGGTCATACCATAACCGATCATTTCGGCATAAATGTGAGCGCCGCGACTGATTGCGTGTTGCAGTTCTTCTAGAATTAAAATTCCTGAACCTTCACCCAAAACAAATCCGTTGCGATCGCGGTCGAAGGGACGGCAAGCTGTAGTTGGGTGATCATTGCTAAAAGAGAGTGCCTTACAAGCGGCGAACCCAGCTATCGACAATGGTGTGACAGCCGACTCCGTTCCCCCGCAAATCATCGCCTGGGCATATCCTCCTTGAATTAAACGAAAAGCATCTCCGATGGCGTTGGAGCCAGCAGCGCAGGCAGTTACAGGACAGGAGTTTGGCCCTTTAGCCCCCGTGTGAATAGCCGTTAATCCTGCGGCCATATTGGCGATCATCATCGGGATCATGAATGGACTACAGCGATCGGGACCACGGTTCAGGTAGATAGTTTGCTGGTCTTCTAATACCTTGATGCCACCAACGCCAGAACCGATCATCACACCTACCTGTTCTGCATTCAGGTCATTGATCACTAACTCCGCGTTAGATAGAGCCTGTTTTGCTGCCGCAACCCCAAATTGGGCAAATCGATCCATCCGCTTGGCCTCTTTGCGCTCCAAGTAATCATGTGGATCGAAGTTTTTCACTTCACCAGCAAAGCGGCAATCATGGCGAGACGCATCAAAAAGGGTGATGTGGTCTATGCCATTGCGTCCACTCAATAATCCATCCCAATATTCTGTTGCTGTATTACCTATAGGTGTAATCGCGCCAACACCAGTTACAACAACGCGTTTACGTGTATAATCTGTCATGATTCAGTTAAAAATGGCGAAAAAGCAGCAGGCAAAAAATTCGAGACTAGCGACTAGGTACTGGTGAGCCAGCGCGGTAGGAGCGTCACCCGAAGCGTCTTAAAGATTTCCTTTATGAGCGACTGCCATCGGATTTCCGACTTAGAGCGACGGGTGTTAGTGTCAGCGTTAGCGACGTTCCTAACGTTACCCTTCGGGTGACTAAGTGCTGGAGAAAAATCTTCCCAATCCCCAATCAAGAGTTAAGCTGATGCGGTAACTTTGTTGTTGATGTAATCTACTGCATCTTGAACCGATATAATCTGCTCGGCAGCTTCGTCGGGAATTTCGATATCAAATTCTTCTTCCAACGCCATTACCAGTTCAACGGTATCCAAGGAATCTGCTCCTAGATCGTCCATAAACTTGGACTCGGGTTTGATTTTGGCAGGGTCGTCAACGCTCAATTGTTCGATGACGATTTTCTTAACCTTTTCAAAAAGTTCGGTTTGGCTCATAAATAATAAAAGTCCTTAACCAGTTGCGAGAATCTGCTCTTTAGAGGAGACATTGTTTTGAGCATATACATCTTATCGTCAAGCGCGATCGCCCGCATACTGCTAAGGGTTTTTCTGTGAGAAAACCACTCCCATTCCTAAAAAGAATCAGGTAAGTTTTCTCTTAACACTTGGGCAGTGGAGCGTGCTACGCTATCGCCGATAGCGTGTAAATGCTTCGGGTTAATTATTGCTAAAATTTTTTACAATGTCTAGATCAGTATTTACAGCCTTGCTAGCAATCAGAATATGTAGATGCTGTGGCTTTGAACCTAGACGATTAAAGGGTCGCCCAACGTCAAACATCAGAACTTCGGTGCTAACAAGGGATGATAAAACAGTTATTGTTTAGAGCGATCGCTCTAACCCAAACATATCACTATGCTACCTCACACGCTGAAATACGCTTACTTTCCCGGTTGTGTTGCTCAAGGTGCCTGTCGGGAACTTTACCAGTCAACTCAAGCGCTTACCCAAGCATTGGGCATTGAATTGGTTGAACTTAAAAAAGCTGCTTGCTGTGGTTCCGGCACATTTAAAGAAGATTCCCAACTGCTAGAAGATACAGTCAACGCCAGAAATATTGCCCTAGCAGAAGAATTAAATCTACCCTTACTTACCCATTGCAGCACTTGTCAAGGTGTTATCGGTCACGTCAACGAACACCTGAAAGAATCTCAGACAACTAACCCTGCTTACATTGAACAGGTTAATGGCTTGCTGCATAAAGAAGGCTGTTCGCCTTATCGCGGCAGTACTGAGGTTAAACATCTCCTTTACGCCTTAGTAACAGATTACGGTTTAGAAGAAATTACTAAACGTGTCACCCGGAAGTTGACTGGATTAAAATGTGCGGCTTTTTATGGCTGTTATCTCCTCCGCGCTCAAAAATCTATGCCTTATGATGACCCTTTCCAACCGGAAGCGATGGAAAATATGTTTCGGGCGGTGGGTGCAACACCAATTTATTACCGAGGACGGACGCAATGTTGTGGCTGGCCACTTTCTAGTTATGCCACTACCGAATCTTTCAAAATGGCGGGGATGCATATTCAGGACGCGTTGGCATCTGGTGCTGACTGTATAGTTACGCCTTGTCCTCTGTGCCACTTAAATTTAGATTCGCGTCAGCCAGAGGTAGAAAAGGTGATTGAACAGAAGCTAGGTTTACCAGTGTTGCATTTACCCCAGTTGATTGCTTTGGCACTTGGGGTTAGTCCCAAAGAACTGGGTTTAGAACGCCATATTGTTTCCACAAAGCCAGTGCTGGAGAAATTAGGATTTTAGTTTAGGGAGTACAAGGTAGGGCCACAACAATATTCATTGAGATCAACTTAAGGTGAAAGCTGCTGAGTGTATGAGTTTTGCCCTCACCCCCAGCCCCTCTCCCATTTTGGGGAGAGGGGAGCAAATTCTCCAGTTCCCCTTCTCCCATTTTGGGAGAAGGGGTTAGGGGATGAGGGCAACCCTATAACCATTTTCTTACCTAACTTCTACCTTAAGTTGACACGCATAAACAATGTTGTACCTCTACTAATTGTGTGTACTATAGGAAATTCTCCAAGTTCCGAGTTCTGAAGCTGAAGTTTCGAGTTCTGAAGCTAAAGTTTCGAGTTCTGAGCTTGAAGTTTCGAGTTCTGAAGCTGAAGTTCCGAGTTCTTATCTAAAATTAATCATCACTATTTTTCAATTTACGTTGCAATTGTTTTAGTGATTGATACATATCTGGCAAGCGACCATAAACAGCACATACCTTGAGATATAGTTTGTAAGGAAGGGCTGGACTTCCGCAGACAATTTCTCCTGGTGCAACATCGCTGTGAATTCCAGTTTGAGCAGATGTCATCGCCCCATCTCCTATCTTCACTTGATTGACTATTCCTGTTTGTCCAGCTAAAATAACGCGATTTCCGAGTTTAACACCTCCCGCCATGCCAGTTTGACCTGCGATCGCACAGCCGGCACCGATTTGGCAACCATGACCTATTTGCACTAAGTTATCAATTACTGTATTGTGACCTATCCGCGTTTCTCCGACGGCTGGGCGGTCAATGCCACTGTTGCAGCCAACTACCACACCATCTTCTAAAACTGTATAGCCGGATTGTTCCATTTTAAACCAACCGGTACGGGTAGGAACAAAACCAAAGCCTTCTGCACCGATGACAGCACCACTATGAATGACGCAATCTGCACCGATGCAGGTGCGTTCGTGGATGGTACAGTTGGCGTGTAAGATGGTGCGATCGCCGATTTTGGCATCTGGATAAATCACCACATTCGGATGAATGATTGCGCGATCGCCAATTTCTACCCCTTGTTGAATCACAGCATGGGGACCAATATAAACATCACTACCAACTTTTGCCGTGGAGTCAATTACAGCAGTGGGATGAATTTCTGGGATGGGGCGATATGGTTGGTAAAAAAGTGCGATCGCTTTGGCAAACAACAGTCGCGGATCTGCGGTTGCTATCCAGACAATACCGCGTTCTTGTGCAAGCACCTGTAATTTTTCGTCTTGGGGCAAAATTAAAGCAGTAGCATTGGTCTTACTAACAAAAGACCCAAATTTTGCACCTTCTACGTAGCTGAGAGTACCGTTGGGAGCTTCATCAATGGCTGCTAACCCGGTAATTTCTGGGTCATGATCTGGGTTGCTAGTCAGACTATGATTGGTGGCGGCGTCACCAAATTGGCACAGGATTTCGCTGAATTTCATTGTTGGGTGTGTTCAAAATTGATCTACAAAGGATGGTAGCTTGATTTACGCAGTTTTGTACTAGTCAGATAATTAATAAACCTATTGCGAAAATACTTGAACCGCCAGTGACTAAAATCCCTAGCTAATAGCAAAAGTCCGTTGAAACGGACTAAAACTACTGTCATTAAGAATAAGAATTAAATAACATACAATTTATGTCCCTGGCTTACCTCACACTCAATCCCTCTCCGATATATTGGAGAGGGAAGCTAGATACAGGATGAAGTTTTGCATTTTATTTAATCCACGTTCCTTAGTCGGTTTAAACGAACTTGAACTATTGCCCGAAAATTTATTTTCGGGTGGGTGTTTGACTTTTCTAAGAGGTCTAGTAATTAAGATAGAGATGATTCCTCCTCCAGAAAGTTACATATTTTGAAATGATTAAGAATATAGAAGAATTAAGAGAGCGCTTGTTTACTAGTGGAATAGTAAAAAATCAGCAAGATCTACAAGGATGTAACTCAGAGCAAACTGCATACATTGAGAGTAAATATGGAGTTTTGCCAAGAATCTACAAGGAAATATTAGCCTTACTTGGGCATAGTGCCGGAAAGCTTGTTAGAGGATCGGAATTTGAGTTTTACTTCGACCAACTTATCAAAATGAATGAGTGGCAGCAAGAGATTATCCTTGAGTCAATTGCTGAGGGAGAAGAATGTACACCTTTACCTGAAAATGCTTTCTGTATCTGTGCTTTACATGGAGATCCGTGGTTTATTATTGCTGATGGACAAGATGACTGTTCTGTTTATTTTCTAGGTGACGATGACATAATCAAAGAGTCCAGTAAATCTGTAATGGATTGGATAGAGGAATTTGTAGAACAAGTTGAATATTTGATAAGGAGAGGACTAAGATAAAATTTACAAGTTATCTTTTTGATAATAAAATTTAACGATAACCGTTATCGTAGTCTACTACATTAATTTTGATAAGTTCGTAGTAAGGACTTTAGTCCTTATATTCTAAGCACTAAAGTGCTTACTACAAACTCTTTTAAACTGTCATAATCTCTGTGGTTGGTGGCACTAATCGCTACTTGCCATTGCCACTCCTGCTAAATACCCGGTTGTCCAAGCACTTTGGAAGTTAAACCCACCGGTGACGCCATCAATATCTAAGATTTCTCCAGCAAAATAAAGACCAGGAACTAATTTACTTTCCATTGTCTTGAAGTTGACTTCTTTAAGCTTGACGCCGCCACAGGTAACAAATTCTTCTTTGAAGGCTCCTTTGCCGTTGATTAAGTATTGTCCCTGAGTAAGTTCTTGCACCAATTGATTTAAAGTTTTACTAGATATTTCTGCCCAACGGTCTTCTGTGGTAATGCCTGCACGAGCAATGATATATTGCCAGAGACGATGGGGTAGATCAACGCCGCGATGCAATGCGATCGCTTTCTTTCCCCATTCATCCTTAACTGCTAAAACTTTTTCTCGCACTTGTTCTTGGTGCAAATCAGGTAGCCAATTAATCAATAATCTGGCTTGATAGCGGCTTTCGTACAGAACTCTCGCACCCCAAGCAGAAAGCTTCAAAACGGCAGGGCCACTCAAACCCCAGTGGGTAATTAATAATGGTCCAGTTTGTTGTAATTGGGATTTTCCGCCCGCAGATAACCGCAATTGGGCAGGGTTAACGCTAACTCCAGCTAATTCTCTCAACTTTTGATCGAGAATGTTGAAGGTAAATAATGAGGGTACTGGCGGTTCAATTTGATGACCTAACTCTTGGACAATTTTATAACCTACAAGGCTGCTGCCGGTCGCCAGAAGTAAGCGATCGCATTTAATTGTCTCTCCCGACTTCAGAAAAATTTCAAACCCCCAAGTTGCTGAGGTTCGTTTCACGGAAGTTACATGTGTCCCGATACAGAGTTTTACCCCAGATGTCGCCATCGCTTTAATCAGACATTCCACAATCGTTTCTGAACTATTGGTGACAGGAAACATTCGGCCATCAGCTTCAGTTTTGAGATAGACTCCATGAGCAGCAAACCAAGCTACTGTATCTTGAGGCTGGAAACGAGTTAAAGCACCCCGCAAAGCTTTTGCACCTCTGGGGTAATTTTGGACTAACTCCTCAGCGTCAAAGCAAGCATGAGTAACGTTGCAGCGTCCGCCACCAGAAATTAGCACTTTCGCTAGAGGTTGGCGACTGGCTTCGAGTAAAGTAACTTCGGCATCAGGATTAGCTTTAGCACAAGCGATCGCGCCAAAAAATCCTGCTGCCCCACCCCCAATAACTACGATTCGTAACGGTAGCAAGTTCTAAAATTTCTCAATAGCACGTACTTTACTAGGCTAGCCGTTATCTTCACTTTTGAACTGGTTCAAAGTCCTCTTTTGTCGCACCGCAAGTTGGACATGACCAATCTTCGACTAATGACTCCTTCATAAATCAGATTAAAAACGCCACCATCTCCTTTGGACATAACTGATAATTGCGATCGCGATCGCCCCAAGTAGCAATAGCCAAATAATTCCCCCTGGAATAAAAGTCAGAATTCCAAAGCCTCTCAGTACCCAGATGGCGACGCTAATACCGAGAAGGATACCAAAAATCTGGATTAATCTACGATTTAAAGAAGATTGATTCACCTAGTTTTCCCCTCAACTCAACAGAGATTACAGATAAAATATGAAGTTACGATGAAGTTGCCGTTTCATCAGAAATAATACCTAAAAATCGAGAGATGCTATCCAAACCTTGAGGTAAGGTGCTTGATATTTGGTCGTGTTTGTGCAATTCTAGCCGTTAACAACTCAGTTTTTCATCTCCAAATATTACTCTGATCAAATTCACTTAAGCATTGATTGTGTTAATTGTGATCAGAAATACAGCTTTTACAGTAAAGTCTCTGAAATAATTAGCAAAAAATCACCGTTTCCAGAAAAGATAAGTATTAGATTGGAACTAGAATTTAGTGGGTTGAATCTAAATCAAGTTTTATGGCTTGTGGTTTCAACTCCATTTAGGTGGATGAGTTGAGGAGTAACTTAAATCTTATGTCTGCATCTTATATATCAGACTCAATTATTGCAGGTTCAGATATGGCTTGGAGTCAAGACAAGCAAAGGTTGCTGGTACAGGGTGAAATTTTGGTAGAAACGCGATCGCACAAGACGTGGGGTGGCGCGGTGACAGCCTGGATGTATTTGCCGATGGTGCGATCGCAAGTCTGGCAGCAATTAACTGATTACCCTCGTTGGGTACAATATTTTCCTGACATCACCAAAAGCGAAGTTTTGCATAAAGGCGACGGCAAACATCTATATCAAGTAGCACAAAAAGCCTTTATGTTTTTCACAACTCAAGTTGAAATTTATCTCAACGTCGTAGAAGTACTAGGTCAACAAATCCAATTTCGGATGGAGAAAGGGACTTTTCTGGACTTTACAGCCAACTTGGAGCTTGAAGATTGTGGTAATGGTACTCTACTAGCTTACAGTGTGCAGGCTACGCCTAATATCCCCATACCTTCAATTTTTATTCAACAAGCTATGAACTTTGAGTTACCTAC